>JBPCPB010000507.1:0-3728 GCA_050999735.1 Thermomicrobiales bacterium
GCAGCGGAAACCGCCGACTGCCGACTGCCGACTGCCGACTACCCCCCATACCGCCATGCCACATAATGCTGGCCGACATTGCCCATCTCGACCTTGAACGGGTCCGGGTTGCTCGGCGTGTAGGTGAGGACGCGCCGCTCGAAGGCTTGGACGAGCACGGTTTTCGCCACGCCGCCGACGGTCGCGGTTGTCCAGTATGCCTCGGTAATCGGTAGACCGACGACGAAGAAGGTCGGGTCGAAGAGCGGGCCATTGACGGGTTGCCCGTTCTGGATCGTGATGCCGGTGCTGTTCAGGTATTGCCAGAAGACGGAGGCGACGGAATGATTCGTCTCCTTGATGAACGCCGCGGTCGTCACGCCTGTAGCGTCGCCACTTGTCGCGATGCTCACCGAGCCATCCGGTTGCAGTTGCTCCGTCAGCGGGCTACTGACGGCGCGCGGTGCGGCGGAGCGCACGCCGTTCAGCGTCGCATAGGTAATCGCACCCGGCGCACCGGCATCACCGGCAACCGCAATCGCCGCGGGCGCGCGGGTCTCGCGGGCCGCGTCGCCCGTCTGAATTTGTCCCGTGACTAACTCATTGACGAGCAGGCCGCTCGTGATCTGCCCGGTTTGCGGGTTATTCAACTCCAGGCGACCCTTGTCGAAATACCAGACCTGACGCTGACCGCCAGGCGCATCGGCGTAGGGTTCGATGCGGTTACTATTCACCTGCGGGCCCCAGATAAAGCCGCGTTTCACCGCGCCGGAAAGAACTGGGCCGTCGTAGCGATTGTAGGTCGCGGCATAGGACGGCGGACTTGATTGTTGCGTCGAGAGGGCCGCGCCCTGCACAGCCTTGACTGCTCCGGCAGCATTGACAAGACCCGCGCCGGACTGCGGATCAGGGCCTGGTGTGCCGATGTCGCGCGCGGTGTTCTTGAGGGCAGTCAACGCCTCTTCCTGTTTCAGGCCAGGTTTCACACTTTGCATCAGTGCGACGACGCCGGAAACAATCGGCGCGGAAAACGAGGTGCCGGAAGTCACGTACAAGTCAGCGCTCTTCTCCGGCAGGTACGCGGCGATGTTGACGCCGGGCGCCGCGACATCCACCTTGTTCACGACCGACGTGAAGTCGGCCGGGTTATTGTTCTCGTCGGAGGCGCCGACGGTGATGACATTCTGGTCGTCGGCGGGATAGTCGCGCTCCGACGGCTCATTGCCCGCCGCCGCGACGATGGTGACGTTCCTCGAACGCGCATAGCCGATCTCACGGGCTACCGCCTGCGAGAAGTCCGGCCCGCCGAGGCTGAGATTAATGACAGTCGCGCCATGATCGGTTGCCCAATGGATGCCATTGGCAACCGCGCTGCTGTTGCCATCGCCGACGCTATCAATCACTTTGATGGGGAGAATCTTTACCCCCCACGCCACACCCGCTTCGCCAACGCCGTCGTTTCCGCGGCCGGCTGCGAGGAGGCTGACAATCGTCCCGTGCTGCGACGGTGAATCGTCCGTCGTGCTGGTGGTGTTGTCCACGAAGTTGAAGCCGGGCAACAACCGCCCTTTGAGATCGGGATGGTCGGCATAGACACCGGCATCAACGATGCCGATGATGACATTCGGTGAACCGGTCGTGATGTCCCACGCGGATTCGAGGTTGACACTGCGTGTCCAGTATTCGCGTGCATAATATGGGTCATTCGGGACCTGCATGATATGGACACGGTAATTGGGTTCCACCGATGCGACGTGCGGATCGGCGAGCAACCGGGCGTACGTCTCCCGCTCTTCAGTTGGGCTTGTGCGCTCCTCATAACTGCTCGCCGCTTGCAAATGGACGAGGGTGTCGGTGTCGCTCAGATGCACCGTTGGCGCGGTCGTGTTGTTGAGCGCGATAAGGAGTGATCCCGGTACATGGTCGCGCGCGAAGGGATCGAGCGCTTCGATCACATGCGATGCCGGTGAGGGTGTCGTGGCGAGCGCGCCAAGCGGCCAGAGGAAACCGAGCACGAGCACGAGCGCGATGAACGCCGTCACCCGAAGGCGAACACGAACCACTCTCATTATCCTTTCCGTGGAAACCTGGCCGCACGGGAACAATTGTTTCCCCACCTTTGCGGAGCATACCTGACCGCCGCCAACTTGACAATATTTGCGCGCAGCCGATATTCGGGGGTTAGGTTCTTAGTGATATACTCTCCCATCATGGATACGATCCGCGCTCTCTATGGGCGTCCCGCCGCGACAGCCGACCATCCGCCCGATGAAAACGCGATTGATGCGGGTATCGGCGCGTTGCTCGTTAACCACAAACAAACCATCGCCACCGCCGAGTCCTGCACCGGCGGTCTCGTCGCGGCCCGCATTACCGGGATAAGTGGCAGCAGCGCGTATTTCCTCGGCGGGATCGTCTCCTACTCCAACGAAGCGAAGCATCGCCTGCTCGGCGTACCTGATTTGATGCTCGAACGGTACGGCGCAGTGAGCGTGGATGTCGCGCTCGCGATGGCGCGCGGCGTCCGCCGCACGGTCGGGACGGACATCGGCATCGCCACTACCGGGATCGCCGGGCCGACTGGTGCGACATCAACGAAGCCGGTCGGTCTCGTCTATATCGCGCTTGCCGCCGATGGGGTGGAGCGCTGTCGGCGGTATTTGTGGAGCGGCGACCGGCTTTCCAATGTCACGGCATCCGCTGAGGCGGCGCTCCGCCTCGTTCGCGCCTATCTTGAGGAACTCCATTGAGCAGCCTACCGATGTATCAGAAGACGACACTCGCGAACGGCGTGCGCGTCGTCACGAGCAGCATGGAGCATGTGCGCTCCGCGACGTTGCATGTCAACTATCGTGTTGGCTCGCGCGACGAGACCGATGCGCACGCCGGCATCGCGCATTTCCTCGAGCATATGGTCTTCAAGGGAACGGCCCGCCGTCCGCAATCGAGCGCAATTACCGAGGAGATCGAGGGCCTTGGCGGCAATATAGACGCTGGCACGAGCCGCGAGACGACCTCCTATTCCGTTCGCGTGCCGCACGACGCACTCCAGATCGGGTTCGATGTGCTGGCCGATATGCTGCGCAGCTCGCTCTTCCGCGCGGACGATGTCGAGAAGGAGCGTGAGGTCATCACGGAGGAGATCCGGGGCATCAACGACATCCCGGATGAGGTCGTTGGCGAGTTGATTGACACGCTCGTCTGGGACGGCGCGGCCGTCGGTCGCCCGATTGCCGGGTCCGAGGAGACGGTCGCACGGCTGACCCGTGACGATCTGACCGCGTTTCTCGCGACGCGATACGCGCCGGAACGACTGGTGATCTCGGCGGCAGGGAAAGTCGCGCACGATGCGGTTGTCGCGCTGGCGGAAGCCACCTTCGGCGATCTCGCGACGAGCGCCGGACAGCCCGAAGCTCCCTTCGTCGCTCCGAAGCAGACGAAACCGCGCGTCGCGCTCGTCGGCCGGGAGATCGAGCAGGCGAATCTGAGCCTCGCGGTGCAGGCAATTTCCTACTCGGACCCGCGTAAGTACGCGCAGTATTTATTGCACATCATCCTCGGCGGCACGATGAGCAGCCGCCTCTTCCTGCGTATCCGCGAAGACCTCGGCCTTGCCTACAATGTCGGCTCCTACTTCCCGACGCTCGTGGATGTCGGGTGGGGAACGATCTACGCGGGGGTGGATCCCGACCGCGCCGAGCAGACTATCATGGCAAGCCGCGGCGAACTCGTCCGCTTGCGGACGGAGC
>JBPCPB010000514.1:0-6277 GCA_050999735.1 Thermomicrobiales bacterium
GTCTGTCAGATGCCTCGCTGGCATCGGGCCGACGAGTGGGGCAGGCGGTGCGCACGGTGCAGGGGGTGCTGGTGGTGCTGGTGGTGCGGGCGGGGCGGTGCGCGCAACGAGCGGTGTCGCGGGGAGCGGCGGAAGATTGTCCGTGGCGGCGCGCACGGTGCAATCGCCGCTAACACTCTTCACACGCACCGGGACGCCGCCACCATTGACTGTCAGCGTGCGGCTGCGCTTGCCGCCATCGCTCGTCGCGGGGAGCGCGCACGAGAGGTCACCGCTCAGGGTCTTCATCGCGACGGTCATGCGCGTCTCCCGCGGCACCTGCAGGAGGAGATCGCCGCTGACGGTGCTAAAGTCGTACTCGCCATTTGGTGCGAGCGGGGTCGCGACCGTGAGATCGCCGGCCGCCGTTCTCGCGCGGCAGGAGACCAGCGCCGAGGCACGGACGCGGCAGTCGCCGCTGGCTGTTGTGACATCGAGTGTGCCGGTGATTTGATCGAGTTCGAGATCGCCGCTCGCCGTCTGGATATGCAACTCGCCATCGCCGCGTTCGAGGCCGATGTCACCGCTCGCACTCTGGATGTGAACACTACCGCTGAGAACGTGCGCGCGAATATCCCCGCTCGCAGTCTGAATCGTTACCATATGGGCGAGGCGGTCGGCGCGGACATCGCCGCTCGCCGTGCGTGCCCGGATCGTGCCTTCCAGTCGTTCCAAATGCATCGTCGTGCTCGCTCCCTCCGCCTCGATGTCGCTGCGGATGGGCGTGTGAATCTCCATCGCGATGCGGACATTGCCATGCAAATGCCCGAAAAACGAGTCGCCGCGATGCGGCCCGCGCACCTCGGCGTGGATCGCCTCACCCTGTTCCTCCAGGATGATCTCCAGATCGCGCCCGATCGCGTCCGCCGGGTCGCAGGTGATTGTCACGGCGACATCGCCGCGTTCTTCGCCATGAATCTGCATCGTGCCGCTCGGCGTGCGCGCGACGATCGTCGGCACGGCGCCAGGCGCGAGGGTGAAGGTCCGTTCGATGCGACCGCTGTCCATTATTCGCTCTCCGTTTCCGGTGTCTCGCGCTCGTCCCGCCTGCTTCTCCGGCCAATGCGCATTTCGACATCACCTTTCTTGCTGCCGACGCGCAGGTAAACGGCCGCTTCCCGCGCCGCGATGCGCCCCGCCGCGACATCCGCGAGGATCGCCCGCCGCTCCTGCTCGGGACTGTTGGGCGCGCCCGCAACGGGCGGCGATGCGTCGGCGTATGGGGCATAGCCCATCGCGCGGATCACTTCGTCCAGCCGGGCGCGGACGGTCGGGTACGAGATGCCCAATTCCGCCTCGACATCCTTGATGATGCCCCGGCTCTTGATGAATACTTCCACAAAGGCGAGATGCTCCGGGCTGAGCAGATCGAGGCGGCTGCCGCTGCCGAAGGAGAAGCGCCCTTCGATGCCGATGCCCGTTGTCGGCCCCTCCAACCGCGTGATGACGAGCGGTTCGCCCGTCACCGGGTCTTGCCGGGGGGCGGGGTAGATCGGTTTCTCATCCGTCATCGCTACAACATCCTTCGGCAACTGAGCATGGCTTCCTTCTCCCAGTCGAAACGCTGCGCTGCCAATTCTTCATGCAAGCGTCGCGCCTGCGCAATGGCGAGCAGGTTCGGTCGCTTCGGCGCGGCCACGACCGCAGCAGGCGGCATCGTCACCCGCGCAAGCGATTGCACCCGAAAAGTTACCCGCCAGCGTGTCGCAATCGTCAGTGTCATTGATCGCCCTCCTTTGATCGAGCGTAACATCAGCAGCGACCTGCTGACACTACGGATCATACCATACGAGATTGATTTTGTCAATACGAAGATTGATTTTATTTATATTGCCCGGCTGCGCCGCGCGGAAGAGTCAACTTGACACGCACATCTTATCGGTTGATGTTGTGCGTTGCATGTGGGTGATTTCCGCACGAATCGAGAACTGCATTGTGTTCTTGTTGGAATATATCGGTCATGGCGTCGTCGCTCTCGACTTGTCCGGTCATGGGTGGGATGCAACGCCGATATCCGCCCGAACGTACGAGCGCCACGGCTCATCTGTGTGCGAGAGCCTTGATGCACAAGGCATCCTCTCACCACATCCATCGGCGAAGGAAGTGAACAACCAACATGAGCGACACATTCACTCTACGTCAGCCCACAACGATGAACGGGTTCGGCGACGAGGCTCCTGCTCCGTTACTTTTCCTCTCCAGCGAAGCGGTCGGCTGGGATGGACTGGTGGTGCGCGCGTACCATGAGCCGATGGAGATGGAAACCTGGAAGCCCCCCGCATTGCCCGATACGGCGCTGGTGCTGATCACCCATGGCGCGATGCGTATGGAGCAGCGACACATGAACGGCCCGTGGCAAGCAAGACATGTTCGCCAAGGGGATTTGCTCCTGAGACCGGGCGGATTCGCGCCCTATGAAGTGCGCTGGACAGGCCTTTCACCCGGACCGCTCCAGACGCTCCACCTGCATTTGCACCGGGATCTGATGGCCCGCACTGCACAGGAGGTGGCGGGCAGTGATCCCGCTCGTTTGACGTTGGGAGAGCGTATTGGCTTCCAGGATCCCGTGCTGTCGCAGATCGGGTTCGCGCTGCGGGGCGAACTGGAGCGGCATACCCCGGCCGGAAGGCTGTATGCTGAAACCGCCGCCCAGATGCTCGCCGTTCACCTCTTGCATCGCTATTCGTCCGCCGGAGGAGCGGTGCAGGCTCCCGCACAGGGGCTGACGCGCCACCAGGTGGGGCGAGTGGCGGACTTCATTCAGGCGCATCTCAGCCGGGATCTCTCACTGGAAATACTGGCCCGGCAGATCAGCCTCAGCCCCTATCACTTTGCCCGCTTGTTCCGTCAGACGACGGGCGAAAGCCCGCACCAATATGTGCTACGCCGACGCGTCGAGTGGGCAGAGCGCCTGCTTGAAGAGACGGATGTGCCCCTCGCGGACGTTGCGTTGGAGAGTGGATTCGCGAATCAGAGCCACCTGACACAAGTTTTCAAACGCTATCGCGGTCTCACCCCACGCGCCTGTCGGCAGGGACGCTCGATCGGCGCACATTCTTAATAGGATTCCGCAAGAATTGGGGAGATTTCTCCGCTCCTTCCGCCGCACAATAGATGGGTGGAGTTGACGGACGGTGTGCCCTCGAACTCCCATGCGTTTGTGAGGTTCGAAAGGCAGGGAATGATGGCGCTCGAACTGTATATGGTCGGCCTGGTCGCTCAGGATTTGGATGCGTCGTTGGCATTCTATCGCAGGCTCGGTGTTGCCATTCCCGAAGGCAGCGAGGGACAGAAGCATGTTGAGGTGAAGATGGAGAGCGGACTGACCTTCTTCCTGAACGCCTCGCGAAGAGTGGAAACGTTGGACCGCCGCGGCATCATCCTCGAGTTCTATCTGCCAAGCCGCGCCACCGTGGATGCGAAGCACGCGGAACTCACCGGGTTCGGCTACCAGAGCTACCGCGCTCCCTACTTCGAGCACTCCATTGGCATGTATTTCGCGATAATCAACGACCCCGACGGGAATACCATCCTGCTCTCCGCCTCATAGAGTGCCGTTACCCCGGTTCGGTGGCTCTTCCGAACTCTGGGGAGAGCCCCGCCTCATCCTGAGGCGGACTGTTCATATCGACACTAATCGGCGGCGAGGGGTGGGGCCGGGCGCGGGATCGCCATATTGCCGGTCATGCTCCCCATCATATTGAAGAGATCAATCGGAATGGGGATCACCGTCGTCGCGTTGCCGACGCTCGTCATCTCCGTGAGTGTCTGCATATAGCGCAGTTGGATGGCAATGGGTGTCTGCCCCATCACGAGCGCCGCGTCATGCAGCCGTTGCGAGGCCTCGAATTCGCCCTGCGCGTGAATAATTTTGGCGCGCTTCTCGCGTTCCGCCTCCGCTTGGCGGGCCATCGCGCGCTGCATCGTCTGGGGCAGTTCAACATCCTTCAGTTCGACGATGCTCACCTTGACGCCCCACGGCTCAGTTTGCTCGTCAATGATCGTCTGGAGGCGGTGGTTGATCGCCTCGCGGTCGGAGAGCAGTTGGTCGAGTTCGACCTGCCCGATCACATTGCGGAGCGTCGTCTGAGCGATCTGGGAGGTGGCGCGGATGTAATCGGCGATCTGCACGATGGCCTTTTGCGGATCGAGGATGCGGAAATAGGTGACCGCGTTGACGCGCACGGTCACGTTGTCCTTCGTGATCACTTCCTGCGCGGGAATGTCCATCGTCACGATCCGCAAATCCACCTTGACCATCCGCTCGACGTACGGGATGAGCAGGATGACGCCCGGCCCGCGCGCCCCGACGAGACGGCCAAGCCGGAAGACGACACCGCGCTCGTACTCCTGCACGATTTTAATCGCGGACAGAAGCGTCACAACGATGATGATGACGACCGCGACGATGACTGCTAATGCTGCCTGATTCATGGTGTTCTCCTCGCTGGTGATGATGGAGTATCGTACGCGCCGGGCAGGGGTGGCAGCGTCGTCGCCGTCTCCGGCGCGGCTTCGACGACGAGCGTTAAGTCATGGACGGCGAGGATGCGCACCGGCGTGCCAACCGGCAGGGTCGCGCCGCCCTCCGTCGTCGCGCGCCAATGCTCGCCATGCACGAAGACCATCCCGACCGGCGTCAGTTCCTCGCGCACGACGCCGACCTCATTCTCCAGCCCGCTCGCACCCGTCGTGACAGGCCGGTGGCGCGCCATGGCGATCTCGAAGACGACCAGCGCCGCGAATGCCACGAGCGCGAGCGCGAGCGCGACGATCAGCACGACGGGCACCGCGCTCCCCGTTCCCTGCGCCAGCACGATCAGCCCAACGACGAGGATCACCAACCCACCAACCGCGACGCTGCCGTGCGTTGGCGCGAAGAGCTCCGCCACGAAGAGCAGCACCGCGAGGGCGAGCAGCACCGCGCCAACGATGTCCGCGCCGTAATTGCTCAGTTGTGCGCCGATCGGGGTCGCCACGATCACCGTATCCATAGACCGCCCTCCTGTGACGGCATTAAGGAATCGCCAGAGAAATCAGGTAGTAGCAGCCTGCTGCCACCAGGAAACGAAAGGCGCTCCGGCTGTGTAACGCTTACAGTATAGTACGGATAGGATACATGAAGTAGTTACCGCTGACGCATCGCGATCATGTCAGTAATCTGGGTGATGTAGCCGATACGCTGCTGCCACTGGTGAATGTCTGCGTTCTGGCGCGCGTGCCAGGCATCAATGCCGCCTGCCGACGCGATCTGGTCGCCGTAGCGATCCGCCGTCTCGTATTCCAGACCGTCGCAGGGAAGGTAGGCGCAACGCAATCCCGGCATGTCGCGTGCGAGGAGCGGCCATTCGGCGTGGAAGCCGATGTCGGTGGCGCGCGATTGCGTGGCGATTGCCGCGATGCCGCGCCGTGAGAAACCCCACGCGCCGGTGCAGATGTCTATCAGCGTGTTAGGTTCATTGCCAAGCCGCCACGGATCAAGGCCGCCGGTTGTGCGGGCAAAGAGGAGATTGATGAGCCGTTCGGTCTCCCGCTGCGCGTCGGGCAGCGTTGCCATCGCCCGCGCCGTCCGGCCCAGGAGGAGGAAATCGCACGCGGCAATCGTCGCGTTCACGCGGTCGAGTTCGTCCGGCCACGCACGCGCCCAGTGGAGCGCGCTGTCGAAATCGCAGAGATGGACATGCTCCCATTCGCCGTGCGCTGCCATGACGCCGAGCGCGTGCGGGCGGGCATTAATCGGGATGTCGGCGCCACTAATGACAGTCACGCCAGAGCGGCGCAAGAGGTCAACGGTAGAAGGGAGGGTCGCCATACCACAAATTGCGGCAATTCTGGCGTAATGGTGTTGCAGAAGCGGCAGATCGGCCGGGAGGAGCGCGGCGATACGCCCCTCCGGGTCATGGACGGTGCCGAGCAGGAGAACGTCGCTCATCGCCCGGCTTTGTTCATCCGGGCGCGCTCATTGGCGTCGAGGTACCGCTTGCGGAGGCGGAGATTGAGCGGCGTCACTTCGAGCAGTTCGTCATCGTTGAGGAAGTCGAGCGACTTATCGAGGCTCATCTCAATCGGCGGCGTCAGGCGGATAGCGATGTCGCCCGTCGAGGAGCGCATATTCGTCAGTTTCTTTTCCTTCGCCACATTGATCGCGAGGTCGCCCTCGCGCGGCTGCTGGCCGATCACCATGCCCGCGTAGACCGGCGTCTGCGAATCAATGAAGGTGACGCCCCGCTCCTGCGCG
>JBPCPB010000017.1:0-5956 GCA_050999735.1 Thermomicrobiales bacterium
CCGTCGCGGAAATCCAGGGCGCGGTCGTGCCGGAGGAGTTCGTGCTGGTCCATGGCCACCTCGATTCGTGGGGCGAGGGGATTGGCGACAATGCGACGGGCGACGCGGCGTTGCTCGAACTCGCCCGTGCCTTGCACGCGAACCGGCAAAACCTCGCGCGCAGCGTGCGGATCGCCTGGTGGAGCGGGCACTCGCACGGCCGCTACGCGGGCAGCACCTGGTATGCGGACACCTTCGGACTGGACTTGATCGAGCACTGCGTCGCGCAGGTGAACTGCGATTCTCCCGGCTGCCGCTGGGCAACCGAGTACCGCGACGTTTCATGGACACCGGAATTGGCGGCGTTCACGCAGGCGGTGATTCGCGACCTGACGGGCCTCGCGGCGGAGGGTGAGCGGCCACCGCGCGCGGGCGATTACAGTTTCAACAATCTCGGCATCTCCGGCACCCTGATGCTCTCCTCGACGATGCCGCCGTCCGTCGCGGACGAGCATAATTACTACGCGGTCGGCGGCTGTGGCGGCAATATCGCCTGGCACACCGTGGACGACACGCTGGAGATTGCGGAGAAGGAGAATCTGGAGCGGGACATCAAAGTCTACGGCGGGGTCGTCTGGCGGCTGGCAAATGCACCGGTGCTGCCGCTCGATCTCGCGGCGGCAGGCGCGGACATCAAAGAGAGCCTGAACCATTACCAGCAGGCGCTCGGCGACCGCTTCGACCTCGGTGAGGCCGTCGCGGCAGCAGATGCCTTCATCGCGACGGCGACGGCATTCACGGCGAAGGCGCGCGCGCGTGATCCCGCCGCCGGGAAAGAGACGAACGCGCATCTGCTCCGCGCGGGCCGGGAACTGACGGGCCTGAATTTCGCGCAGCGCGGCTGGTTTCGGCAGGAACCGGCGCTCGATGTCCCGGCCCTGCCGGATCTCGCGGCGGCTGTCCGCGCCTTCACCGAATCGCCGGAAGAGAGCCACATGGTGGGCGTCGCCCGCACCTCGCTCCTCCGCGCGCGGAACCGGGCGGTGTGGGCGCTGCGCGAGGCGGGACGGGAACTGGGGATAGCCTAACCCCCCGCCCCCTTCCCTCCAAGGAGGGGGGAGCGAGCCTTATTAGGATCGAGGCGTTCCCCATAACGCCTCGATAATCGGCACAAATCAGAACCCTCTCCTTTTAGGGAGGGGGCAGGGGGTAGGCAGGATGGATAAATCGCGCATCGTTGCGGCGCGGCATGCCCCAGAAAAGCGCGAGCGGGCGCATCAGTTGCGGCATGCGATGACGTCTGCTGAGTCGGCGCTATGGAACAGCTTGCGCGCGGGACGGTTGAATGGATTGCACTTCCGTCGCCAACAGATCATTGATGGCTTCATCGCGGACTTCTGCTGCCACGCGACAGGCCTCATCATCGAAGTGGACGGCGCGGTTCATGATGCGAACGCCGCGTATGATGAAGAGCGCGATCGGATTCTCGCTGCACGCGGTCTGCGCATCCTCCGCTTGACGAACGCCCACGTCATGAATGATCTTGCTGACTGCCTCAGAGCAATCCAAATCGCTGCTGAAGAGGGCCAGTAACGAATTTGCGGTAAAGTCAACGAAGACCGGAGCACGTTCCTCCTCCTTTTAGGGAGGGGGTCAGGGGGTAGGATGGACACACTCATCACCAACGGACGCATCATTGATGGCACCGGTAATCCGTGGTTGTACGGCGATCTGGCAATTGAGGGGGAGCGAATCGTCGCGATTGCGCCAGTGGGGAGGATAGATCCCGCGTCGGCGGGGACGGTCGTGGACGCGGCGGGGATGGTCGTGTCGCCGGGGTTCATTGACATCCAGAGCCATTCGATCCTACCCTTTTTCACCGATACGCGCTCGCTCTCGAAGATCACGCAGGGCGTGACGACAGAGATCATGGGCGAGGCGTGGACGCCCGCGCCCTTCGGCGGGCGGATCGAATCGCCCTTCCGCACCAGTTTCTTCGGCGGCGCGGAGGAGTGGGATGCGAAGGCGCGGGAATGGACGCGCTTCCGCTACTGGCTGGAAGACCTCGAAGCACGCGGCGTCTCGGTCAATGTTGGCTCGTTCATCGGTGGCGCGACGGTGCGCGAATACGGCAAGGCACAGGAACTCGGCGTGCCGAACGCCGATGAACTGGCGGCGATGTGCCGGGTGACGGCGGAGGCAATGGAAGATGGCGCGTTCGGCGTCGCCACTGCCCTCATCTACCCACCCGGCGCTTTCGCGGGCACCGAGGAATTGATCGAGATCGCGAAAGTGATCGGGCGGTACAACGGCGTCTACATCACCCATCTCCGCTCCGAGGGCGACCGCTTTTTGGAGGCGCTGGAAGAAGCGATCGAGATTGGCACGAAAGGCAAGTGCGCCGTCGAAGTCTACCATCTCAAGGCGACCGCGCCGCGCAACTGGCATAAGATGGCGGAGGTGATCGCACGGATTGACCGGGCGCGCGCCGAAGGATTAGACATCACGGCGGACATGTACCCCTACATCGCTTCCGGCACCGGCCTGACCGCCTGCCTGCCCCCCTGGGCGGCGGCGGAAGGGAAACTGTTCGACAATCTGCGCGACCCGGCGATGCGCGCGAAGATTCGTGAATCGGTGATTAATCCGGGCGATGTCTTCGAGGCGCGCGTCAACCTCGCCGGGCCGGAGCGCGTCATGCCGATCGGCTTCCGCAAGCCCGAGAATCGCCAGTATGCCGGGATGCGCCTCGCCGAGATCGCGCGGGTGCGCGAGGAGGAATGGATTGACACGCTGATTGATCTGATTATCAGTGAGGAGCAGTCCATCTCGACGATCTACTTCATGATGGACGAAGCGAATCTCGCGCTCCAACTGCAGCAGCCGTGGATCAAAATCAGCACGGACGCTGGCGGTATTGACCCGGCGAGCGCGACGGGACTCGTTCACCCCCGCGCCTACGGCACCTATACGCGCGTGCTCGGCAAGTATGTCCGTGAGGAAAAGGTCATTCCACTGGAAGATGCGATTCGCAAGATGTCCTCCGCTGTTGCAGATCGTCTCTTCCTGCGTGACCGAGGCGTGCTGCGCGACGGCCACTACGCGGACGTGATTATTTTCGACCCCGAGACGGTCGGCGACCGCGCCACCTTCACCGATCCGCACCAACTCTCAGTCGGTGTCCGCGATGTCTGGGTCAATGGCACGCGCGTCCTCGCGAACGGCGAACACACGAACGCCAAGCCTGGCAAGTTCGTGCGCGGGCCGGGAGCGACGTGAAGTAACGAGTAGCGAGTAACGAGTAGCGAGAAGGTGGAACCCTCCATTCAGCACAATCGAGTGCGAATGCGAAGGAAAGCAATCGTCTCTATGCTCCCCTCTCCATCGCCAGACGGAACTGATACATTCCCCGATCTGAGAGCGATGGCTCCGTACGAGAGGGGTTGGGGGTGAGGAAACATATGACCTACCGCATCGCTATCGGAGAGTTCGCGCACGAGACGAACACGTTTTGCCCGGAGCCAACGACGACCGCACCGTTTAAGGAATATCAGTGGCTCATCGGCGACGCGATTGTGCAGACCCACGGCGGCAATCGCACGTATCTCGGCGGGATGCTCGCACGGGCGGCGGCACTGAGCGTAACGCCGGTACCGACATTCGCGGCGGTCGCCTACCCGTCGGGGACGATCACGCGGGCGGCGTACGACGAGATCAT
The DNA here is from genome assembly GCA_050999735.1 of Thermomicrobiales bacterium. Lineage (GTDB taxonomy): Bacteria > Chloroflexota > Chloroflexia > Thermomicrobiales > JALYUS01 > JALYUS01. The sequence continues at coordinate 3,698 of JBPCPB010000017.1, forward strand.
GGAGACGCTGCTGGCGGCAATCGAGCGGGCGATGCCGGTGGACGCCGTCTGCCTCTCGCTGCACGGCGCGGGCGTTGCGGAGGGGATTGACGATCTCGAAGGCGCGGCGCTCGCGGTGGTGCGGGAGCGCGTCGGGCCGGACGTGCCGATTGCCGCCGCGCTCGATCTGCACGGCAACATCACCCCGCGCATGCTGGAGCATACGGACGGCCTGTTCGGCAACTGGTACTACCCGCACACCGATAGTTACGAGCGCGGCGCGGAGGCGATGGACTTCCTTGCTCGCATGCTGAACGGCGAAATTAAACCGGTTATGCACCTCGAACAACTGCCGATGATGATCCCGACGTGCAGCACGGACCTCGAACCGGGCATGCGGCTCAATGCGCTCTGCCACGAGTGGGAGCAGCGGCCCGGCATGATTGACTGCACGATCTTTCATGGCTTTCCCTACACCGATGTGCCCGCCGTCGGCATGTCCGTCCTGACAATTACCGACAACGATCCCGCACTGGCGGCGGCGGCGGGCAAGGCAGTCGCCGAGGCGATTTGGGAGGCGCGTGAGGAGTACCGACCGGAAATCCTCACCCCTGCCGAGGCGATTGCCCGCGCGCTGGACGTGCTGGAAGGGCCGGTCGTTATCAATGACACCTCGGATAACCCCGGCGGCGGCTCGCCCGGCGACAGCACGCATCTCCTGCGCGCGATGCTCGACATGCATTTGGAGAATGCCTGCTATGCCTACATCTTCGATCCCGAAACGGCGGCGCAGGCCCACGCGGCGGGCGTCGGCGCGACGATTCCCGTGCGCCTCGGTGGCAAGACGGACGAGTTGCACGGCACACCGATTGCGGCAACGGCGTATGTCAAATGCCTGACCGATGGGCAGTTCCGGCTGACGACGCCGATGGGGCGCGGCATGCACGTTGATCTCGGCCCGATGACGCGTTTCCAGATCGGCGGCGTGGATGTGCTCGTCGGCTCGGTGCGTCAGCAGGTGCTGGATGATGAAATGTTCCTGCTGCACGGCATTGATGTGCGGCGGTACCGGATCGTCGCCGTGAAGTCCAGCTCGCACTTCCGCGCCGGGTACCGGCATCTTGCAACGGCGATCATCGCGGCGGACGCGCCCGGCGCGACGACGCTGCGCCTCGATGTCTTCCCCTATCAGCGCATCCGCCGGACGATCTGGCCGCTCGATGCCGCTGAAATGCGCGGCGGGTATGCGCAATACTTGTAGTCCCAGTGGCGTAGGCTTCAGCCTGCGCTACCGATACGAGGAGCATGTTTGTGTGGATTGAATGGCGCATTCGCTGGCGCGGGGATGATGCTATTGTGCGCTGGGAGAACAGTGTTCTGATCAGCGACAACGCGGTGACGGCGGCCTTCGGGCGCTTTGCAATCAGCAACGCGCCGGCCACGGACCGCCCACCCGAAGAACGCCTCGCGAATCCGGTGTTAACGAAAGAAATGATGGCGGAATTCGCGGACGCAATCATCGAGACAGAGACCGATTCGCCCGTTTGACAGGCCCGAATTGACGTCTCATACTTCCGGGAGAGACGAACAGGGGTGCCTCCATTGGCGCCCTTTTCCCATAGCGAAAGAGACACGAGCGACGTATTTCCATGGATAACGACGAAGATACGTACGAGGACGAAGCGGAGTACGCGCCACAACGCGTCAGGGTTCGCGAGCGCCGCACGGAGCGCGCGCCGGGCCGTCCGTCGCCAGACGTACCCCGCGATGTCACACGACGTGGCCCGACCCGCGCGGTGCGGGAGGGGCGGGAGTCATTCAAGTGCGTGCACTGCCGCGCCTTCATCGGGCCGACGGTCAGCGGTGGCAAGCATCGGAACCATTGCCCGCTCTGCCTCTATTCCCGCCATGTGGACGGCGGACGGCCCGGCGACCGCGCGAGTGATTGCGGTGCGAAGATGGCCCCCGTCGCGCGCTTCACACGCTCCAATGGCGAGCCGATGATCGTCCATCGCTGCCTCGGCTGCGGCTTCGAGCGCAACAACCGCCTCGCCGCCGACGATAACATGCACCTCTTTGAAGAGTTGCCGATAGTAGCAAGGAGTGAGGACTAAGGACTGAGTGCTATACTCATGTGCACCTAGCCACGACATACCGGGTCTTCCGCGACGACGGTGAACGAAGAGAGGGAAGTTTCCTAGGCGAGGTAAGCGAATCTCCAGGGTAATAGGCACTCACTGTACGCAAAAGTATCCGCTTGCGATTTCCCTTGTGCTGACA
>JBPCPB010000039.1:0-4533 GCA_050999735.1 Thermomicrobiales bacterium
TGGGCTGCTATCCTCTGCAGCACGAGCGTCCCACCGAGGCCCTCCCAGTACTCCCAACGCCGCACGGGACGCCCGTCGATCTCTCCCGGGTGCGGCATCGCCCCACGTCGGCCCCGTACCCGCCGAGCACCGTGGCCGTGACCGCGCCGCCGCCGCATCCGTAACAGCGTTGGATCGGTTGTTACTCTAGGGATATGTTCGGATCCCGATCTTCGCGCGCACGGCACGAGGGTGTGATGGACGGCGAAGAGCACTTGCGCTCGCAGGCTCTCCGGTCGGCATGCGTCGCCTCTCGCATTTCGCCGGGAGAGATGTCCACCAAAGGCGAGCGCATCACGGCAGATGAAGAAGTGATGAATCATCAAATGGATCGCTCCCGCAATGTGTGGACGGACGCCGTGGACTGCGTCATATGATGGTCCACGAATACAGACCGTTGAAAAATGGGTGGTCGAATCGTAGTATCGCTACCTTCCGTCGTTTAGCGTAGGAGCGATATCGCCATGATGGGTGCCAAACTACGCGCCTTCACCCCGCTCACTGACGTTTCCCTCGAAGCGCTCGTCCCCGCCAACCATTTCTACCGCCATCTCGACCGCACACTCGATCTTGCATTTGTCCGCGATCTCGTCACCGATTGTTACGCAGCCGGTGGTCGTCCCTCGGTCGATCCCGTCGTCTTCTTCAAACTCCAACTGGTAATGTTCTTCGAGGGTATCCGCTCCGAACGACAACTGATGACCGTTGTCGCGGATCGCTTGAGCCTGCGGTGGTATCTCGGCTATGACCTCGATGAACGACTCCCCGACCATTCCAGCATGACGAAGATCCGTGAGCGCTACGGGTTGCCCGCCTTCCGCCGCCTCTTCGAGACGATCACCGCGCGCTGCGTGACCGCAGGACTCGTCTGGGGTGAGGAACTCTACGTCGACGCCACGAAAGTCGAGGCGAATGCCTCCCGCCGCTCGCTCCTGCCGCGTTTTGCCGTCGAGCCGCATCTGCGCGACCTGTTCAAGTCGGACGAACCGGTCGACCCAGCGGTCATATCCGCGAACGATGCAGTGCCGGATCGGCCCACGACTGATGCTGAGATACCACCGATTGCCCTCCCCACGCCCGTGTCTGAGGAGCAACGGATCGTCCTCGCTGGCACCAACGCACACCGCCACGATTGGGTGGCACAGGCGGGCAAGCAGCAGCGCGAAGTCCAGAATCACCATGTCCGCAAGCGCCGCGCCGATTACGTCGTCAGCACCACCGATCCCGACGCGACCTTCCTGCACCGCCCCGGCAGCAGCACCCGACTCGGCTACCAGACACACTATGTCGTCGATGGCGGCAAGGCACGGATCATCGTGCAAGCACTGGTCGCGCCCGCAGAGGTGATGGAGGGACAGCCGATGCGCGATCTCGTCTGGCACACCTGCTTCCACTGGCATCTGCGCCCCCGACAGGTCACCGCCGATACGGCCTATGCGGGGATCGAGAACATCATCGCGCTGGAGGATGCGGGGATTCACGCCTACATCCCGCTGCCCGCGCCGGACAAGCGACGGACCGGGTTCAGTCAACAGGACTTTCGCTACGATGCTGTATCCGACACCTATACCTGCTGTAGTGAACCCCTAGAACTGGGCCGGGATACAATCAGTGGCTGTCCCGGCCTACGCGGAGAGGGGTTCAACGATGCGCACACGACGGAAGTTCGACCCGGAGTTCAAGGCGCGCGTTGTCTTGGAGTTGTTGCGGGGCGACAAAACGATGGCCCAGCTCTGCCGGGAGCACGAAATCGGTGCCGACCTCCTGGGGAACTGGCGCAAGATTCTGGTCGATCGGGCACCTGAGCTGTTCGTCGAGCCGTCCACGGGGGCGACTGCCGAAGCGGTCCGTATCGCCGAGCTGGAGCGCCTCGTCGGCCAGCAGGCACTGGAGTTGGCCGCGGCAAAAAAAGCCTCGCGCTGGCCGACTTCTCGCTCCGGGAGCGGCGGGAGATGATCGCCTCCTTCCATATGGAGAACCCCGGCTGGTCGATCCGCATGCTGTGCCGGGTCCTCGGCATCGCCCGGAGCAGCCATGCCTACGTCAGCCAGCGCGAACAACACGCCGACCTCGCCTTGCGCGATGCGATCGAGCAGATCGCCGTCACCTATCCGCGCTACGGCTATCGGCGCATCACCGCGCAGCTCGCCCGCAACGGCATCGTCGCCAATCACAAGCGCGTCCTGCGGATCATGCACGACGCGAATCTCGTCGTGCATGTCAAACGCTACTGTCGCACGACCGACAGCGGCCACCATTTTGGGCGCTACCCGAACCTGGTCCGGGGCCTGGCGATCATGCGACCGGATCAGGTCTGGTGCGCCGACATCACGTACATCCGCCTACCTTGCGAGTTCGTCTACCTGGCGGTGCTGCTCGACATCTTTACCCGATCGATCCGTGGCTGGGCGCTGGCCCGCGACCTCACCGAAGCCTTGCCCCGCGCCGCGCTGGAGCGAGCACTGCGGCAGCGACAGCCCGAGATCCACCACTCGGACCAGGGGGTGCAGTACGCCGCGCACGGCTATGTGGGCCTGCTGGATTCCACTGGCGTGACGATCAGCATGGCGGACGCTGGCAAGCCGACCCAGAACGCGTTCGCCGAGCGGTTCATGCGCACGCTGAAGGAGGAAGAGGTCTCACTGCACGACTACCGGGATCTGGACGAGGCACGCGGGCGGATCGGTCACTTCCTGGACGACGTGTACATGACCAAGCGGATTCACTCGTCCCTCGGCTACCGGACGCCCGCCGAGTTCGAGGCGATATATTGGGGATGCGGTTCTGACAGGGACAATCGAGCCCCGTCAAGAGAGCCGCCGATTGGTCATCCCCTTGATCGAGAGGTATGCACGCCGCCGTCTTGACCAGCACACCTCGCCGGGATGCGGCACGCTGATCACGAACCGTGATTCATTGTCCGGGCGAGAACGCGGCGAAACGATAGCTCGACACGCATTTGCCGCCCCACCGACGCGCTGGTATGATTGGACCCTCATGAAGCCCCATACGAAGGAATTCGGCCCGCCGCGCGGGATGGAGGAGAGGAACAGGATGGAGCAGCCCGACTTGAAGCCGTCCGTGGCATTGAAACGGTTGGTGGACGGGTACCAGATCTCGCAGGCGATCCACGTTGTAGCTACTCTCGGCATCGCCGACCTTCTCGGCGGCGAACCGCGCGAGCGACGAACTCGCCGCCGAAACCGAGACCCACCCGCGCACGCTGTACCGGCTGCTGCGCGCACTGGCGAGTGTCGGCCTCTTCGAGGAGCGAGAGGGTCGTCGCTTCGCGCTCACCCCACTCGGCGATTGCCTACGCTCCGACGCACCCGAGTCGGTCGGCGGCTGGGCGGCCTTCATTGGCCGACCGTATGGGTGGCAGGCGTGGGCAGAGTTGCTGCATAGCGTCAAGACCGGGGAGAACGCCTTTCGCCATCTGTACGGCATGGACGTCTGGGAGTATCGGGCCAGCCATCCAGAGGAAAACATCATCTTCAACGGTGCGATGACGTCGCTCGCGCGCCGGGCTTCCACATCGGTTCTGGCAGCATATGACTTCGGACGGTTCCGCCGCGTTATGGATGTCGGGGGGGGCGGGGTGCGCTGCTGGCGGCGATCCTCACGAAGCATCCGGAGATGCGGGGGGTGCTCTTCGACCAGCCCCATGTGGTCGCCAATGCCGAGCAGTTGTTGCGGGATGCCGGGGTCGCGGAGCGCTGCGAGGTCGTCGGTGGGGACTTCTTCGCGGCGGTGCCGGACGGTGCCGACGCCTACGTGCTGGGCGCGATCCTGCACGACTGGGAGGATGCGGAAGCCACGGCGATCCTGTCGAGTTGTCGGCGGGCGATCGGTGCAGAGGGGCGGCTACTCGTGATCGAGGCGTTACTTGGCCCGCCCAACGAGGGGCGCGAAGGCAAGTTCGCCGACCTGAACATGTTGGTGGCACCCGGAGGGCAAGAGCGCACGCCCGAGGAGTACGGTACCCTCTTCGCGGCGGCGGGATTCTGGCTGGCGGAGGTGTTCCCGACGAAAACGGGGCGTGCCATCATCGAAGGTGTCCCGGCGTAGCCGCGATAAGGCTTCGATCAACGGTGCCGTGGTCCAAATGTGAGGGTTCACTACAATGCGTAAGGCATGTCTACAGCCACAGCCTACTGTCCCGGAGTGTTTCCAATGAGCTATCGTTGCAAAAGGAACGGAATCGCACAAGACACCTTATCTCGTATCAGCCCATAGTCGACGGTTTGTTTGACAGAATAGGAAGATTCCGTGGTATCGTTGCACCGGCGTTACTAGTGTTTGTTCAAAAGAGGCAGTCGAGCATGTTGGTTTGGCGGCAGAGTGACCAGCAACACGGGCGAATCAGCCCGGCTGATGGGAACAGAAACGACGCCATTCCGATAATGCTCAAAGAGGTCTCCTGATCATGCACTAGGATGAGCCGATCACCGCTGCTCCTGAGTCTCAGAAGGATATCCTGACATGCGACTAAGA
>JBPCPB010000040.1:0-5768 GCA_050999735.1 Thermomicrobiales bacterium
AGCATGAAGACGACATCGCCGTTGCGGTAGTGGCAGTAGAGCGACCATCGCTCGTCTCGTTCGAGCAGCGTGAAGTCGGAGATAATCTCGCCGCCGTGCGCGCGCAGGTGATAGTAGCACCGCTCCAGGTCATCCACGATGAAGCCGAGATGGTGCCAACGGGACGGGATGCCATCGGAGAGCGGCGCGAGTTCCGTGCCGAAGATGAAGAGCGACGTGAGACCCGTCGTCAGCACCGTCTGATGCGGATCGTCGCGCATGATCCGCATGCCGACAACATCGTGGAAGAAGTCGCGTGCGGCGGGGCGATCGGCGACGGTGATCGCGAGATGGTCGAAGGCGAGCGTGCGGAAAGGGCCGGGTGCACCGGTTAGCGGCTCGGCATGGACAATAAATGTCTCCGTCCCGAAGTGCGCGACCGTCTCGCCGACGAACATGTCCGGATAGACGATCTCATCCTTCGGCGTGCGAATACGCAGGCGATGCCCGTCCCGCAACTCCGCCGGGATGGTGTGCTCTAATGCCTCATGGAAGATGTCCATCGCCTTCAGCGTCACTGGGAAGTCTTGCTCGCCGACGCGGAGGGCGATGGTGCACGTCGTTTCGGATTCCGGCATTTGGTTCCACTTTCTCGATTCGTGCAGAGCGAAGTTGTTGATCCGGCTGTCGTCCACTGACCCCACAGGGGGATCCATTAGCGGGGGCGGCGGGATCGCATCGCTGCTCCGGTGCCCTCCTGACCCTGCTTGATTTTCCGCCAGCCACCCGCGCGGTTGTTGGCGATGATGCATTGGAACATGACGCTCAGGGCGGAAGCGTTGATCTTTTCGCCCTCGCGGAAGGCGACCGTTCGGGCAGTTGTGTTGGTGTGGCCCGCGGTGATGATGTGCGCGGGGTCGGGAACGATTGCGCCGTCGTAGAGGAAGACGTTGACGTGGTCCTTGGCGGCCAGCAGAGCACAGATGTTGCCGTGCAGCACGAAGTAGGGCTGGACGGTCCGCTTGATGGTTTCGGTGACCTCGGGGTCGGCGGCGTGCACCAGGTCGCGTACCTCGCGGCAGATGACTTGCTGCCACGCGGGGAGCGCGGCGATGTAGGCGTCGACACGCGGGTCGGCAATGTAGGTCATGGGCTGCTCGCTTTCCTTCGCCCATCCTGCGACATTCCGACTTTCTCATTCCCCGTACTGTATCACGCTTCTGTTGCTGTTTCCGCGATGATCCTGCGTTTGCCGCGCACCTTGTCTACCAGACTGGTGAGAATTAGGCTGCCGAGCAGATACAGCCCCATCCGGCTGCTGCCTGTGACGGTGCGATCCATCATCTCGCCGTAGAAGGCGGTGCCTTTGTTGCCTTCGCCCACGTCGCCCAATTTTTCCAGCACGGGCGCGATGGTGGAGAGACTGACGAGGGCGATTTTCGGATAGATCTTCGCCGTGATGCCGATGAGGACGGAAATGCCCGCCGCGAATACCATCCCGCGCGAGAGGTGCGCCGCCTTTTCCTCTCCGAGCACGGCGACGGGCGTCATCTTGCCCGCCGCTTTGTCGGAGCGCCAGTGGAAGAAGTGATGATTGAGGAGCACATCCGTCGTGAAGAGACCGGGCGGCAGCGCGGCGATGACCGGCTCCCACGCAAGTTTCCCGGTCTGCGCGTAGTAGGAACCAAGCGTCGGCAAGAGGCCGAACGAGGCGAGAATACCCACCTCCCCCAACCCATGGCCGATATAGCCATACGCGAGCGGCGGCGCGACATAGAGCGTGCCAAAGCCAAACCCCGCCGCCGCGAGCCCGAGCACCGCCGAGCCACTCGTTTTCGTCAGCCCAACGCCGCAGAGGAGCGCCGTACCCCACAAACCCGCCGCGAGCAGGTTCGCCTGCCGCTCGGAGAGGATACCGCCCGTGAGCGCGCCCGAAGAGGTGTCCACTGTCCCTTCCGCCGCCATCGCGATTGCCCGCTCGTCCGCACCGGAGCGGAAGTCGAAGATGTCATTCGTGACGTTCGACGCGAGATGCGCCGCCACCGCACCAACGAGCGTCAGCGTGAAGGGCAGAAGCCGGAAGACGCCCTCCCGCTGCCACGCTAATGCCGCGCCGATACTCACCGGCATCGCCATCACCGGCACGACATTCGCCCGCGTCACCGCCGCGAATCGCTCAAACCGTTCGTTGACGGTGCTGCCCGGATAGCCCCATCGCTGCGCGCCGGGCGCGAAGACGAGCGGTTGCATGTGAAACGTGCCGCCCCACCGGGTCGCGACCGTCACCGTCTCCGGCACGATCCGCACCGCGCGATGCGTGTATGGCTCCGGCTTCGGTTCATCCGTCGTCCGCGCGCCGATCTGCCGCAATAGATCAGCATTCACCGCCCGGTCATGGACGATGACGGCGCGCCCGCTCCCTTCCAGCCATACTGCGTCCTCGGACGTGCCGATGCGGAAAGCGACGCTATTTTGTCGCCGCAACGCCCGATGTGCCGCCGAACCGTCCGGGATCGCATACGCGAGCGAGAGCGCATTCGCTGTGTGGGTGAACGCATACGGCGTCTCGCTGAACCATGGCGCGCCTCCCGCAACGGTGGCAATCAGGAACGAGGTATGCGTTTCAAGAACGCCGTCGAGCAGGGAGTGGACATCATTGTCCATTAGTGACGCTCCTCATTGGTCGGCTGTTTTCACGCAGCATGGCTTCCAGCGCCGTAATGCCTTGCTCGCGCCCTTCACGATTGTCAGCAATTGCGATGAGCATATCCGCGACTGCGCGTTGCGCCTGGTGCAGACGATAGTCATTGTCCCTGAGAAAGAGATCGAGACAGGCAAAGGCAGTCGCCTTGTTGCCGTCCTCGAACGCCGGTGCCTCCGAGATGGCGACGGCCAGCAGCGCGGCCTGCCGGATGAGATCGGCATCTTCGTAGTACGCCGCTTGCTGCGGGCGGTAGAGCGCGCTCTCCAACAACTCGGGACGCAACAGCAGGCGAGGTTGATACCCGCCCGCGCGCATCACACGCTCGTGGATCGCGACGACATCGAGGAGCGTGAGATAATTCGGCATCTAGCGACCGGCGAGATGCCGGTAGACATCTACATTCTCATGCAGGCTCTCGTCCAGAAGTGTTTCCAGTCGTGGCGAGAGGCGTGGGCGCACATCGGCGGCGCGCACCGTGACGAAGACGAGGTCACCTTCCTCGATGCCCTGCTTCGCTACCTCCTCATCGGGAATCGTGACGACAAATCGTCCGTTCGCTTTGCGGAGCCGCTGTGTTCCCTGAATATTTCCCCGTGTTCGCTTCTTTATTGTCACCATCGCTCGCCTACTTTCGCCAACGCATATATCGCGTACATATTATACAACACGTATATACATCTGTCGAACGCAATCCATCGTTCGATGCGTATCGTGTACAATCCGCCTTAGCAAATGAGAATCATCGGAACGGAGGGGAAACGATCATGGAAGACGAGCATTCGGCAATCGCGACGCTGCTGCACGATCTCGTGCGGATAGATTCGGTGAACCCAAGCCTCGTGCCGGGCGCGGCGGGCGAAGCGGCAATCGCCGCCTACATCGCGGACTATCTGCGGATGGCTGGCTTCACGGTGTATGTGGACGAAGCCGCGCCGGGTCGCCCCAGTGTGATGGCTCTCCTGCCCGGCACGCGGCGGGATGCAGCGCCCGGCCTCGTGCTCTGCGGCCACATAGATACCGTTGGTGTCGCGAACATGACCGACCCGCCCTTTGATGGCCGCATCGAGGGCGACCGCCTCTACGGACGCGGCGCGCTCGACATGAAATCCGGCGTCGCCGCGATTCTCGATGCTGCACGGACGATTGCCGCCACCGGCCCACTCGAGGGTGATCTCTTCATCGGCCTTGTGGCAGACGAGGAATACGCGAGTATTGGCGTCGAGCAGTTCGTTGTTAAACTCCGTGAGCGGGGCCTGCATCCGGCGGCGGGCATCGTCACGGAACCGACGAACCTCGCTGTCGTCCACGCACACAAGGGGTTCACTTGGGAACGCATCGAGACATTCGGTCACGGCGCGCACGGCAGCGCATACGATGTCGGCATTGATGCCATTGCGCTGATGGGGCGTGTGATCGCGCGTTTGGAGGCGTTCGACCGGACGGCATTGCCCCGGCGGACGCATCCGCTCCTTGGGCGAGCCTCCCTGCACTGCTCGCTCATTTCCGGTGGCGTCGAACTCTCGACTTACCCGGATCGTTGCACGCTGGAGATTGAACGGCGCATGCTCCCCGGCGAGACGCCCGCCGCCGTCCGCGACGAGATTGAACGCATACTTGCCGACCTTCGCGCGGAATCATCCGACTTCACGGCGACCCACACGCAATTCTTCGCGCGTTCCCCACTGGAAGTGCCGGAAGACGCGCCAATCATCCGCGCGATTGATGCTGCCGCCACACCGATACTTGGCGTCGCGCCCATCCATACCGGCATGTCCGCTTGGACCGACGCGCAAGTCCTCGATGGCGCGGGCATCCAATCCGTCCTGTTCGGCCCCGGCGCTGAATCGGACCCAGCGATGGAATCACTCAGTCAGGCGCACGCCGCCGTAGAGTATGCCAGCATCCGTTCCGTCGCGACCTGTAGCCGCATCCTCACCGCCATCGCTCGTTCCTTCTGCCAAGCGCCCGGAAAACGCTAGAAATTGTCTCGAAACCGCTCGTACGATTGTTCGTTATGATTCGCGTCACGCTGTTCTACTCCCGGTAAACGAACGTTTATGAGACCGACAACCTTACGTTATCTATTTACTACCCTCTTCGTTTACACTCTGAGATGAGTTTCTAAACTCGCCGGTCTCAAAAGTTGTCTCAAAACCCGCCCGTTTTCGCTGCTCTTCTCGAAGGCCGACAATGCATCGCAAAGGGCGTGGCCCTGGTTGCAATCCACTACGCGCGCGCCGACACCTATATCGGTCCGGCGACGCCCAGCACGTTGCCTTCGGGGTCCCGGAAATGCCCGACCACCACTCCTCCATCCGGATTCTTTTCCGGGCCCATCAGGCGCGTCCCGCCGAGGCGCTCGGCCTGCGTGAGCGCGGCCTCGACATCGGGGACGCCGACGTAGAAGATCGCGTGGCTGTCGTAGCCCATGCCTCCGCCGACGCCTCCCGGGATCCCGACCCCGTCGCTCGTCGTGTTGCGGTCCACAAAGCCGTAATTCCCTGGCTGGGAAACTGCCTCCGCGACCGGTGCGTTCGTGTTGAATTCCCACCCGAAGAGCGTGCCGTAGTAGCTCCGAAGCTTCTCCGGATCCTTCCCGATGACCTCAAAATGCACAATGGGTTGTCCCATGATTCGTCCTTTCCAAGTCAGCACCGACCTTGTACATGAATGGCAGTGTAGCCTTGATGTTCTTCGTAATCAAATCTTAGTCACAACAGAGTCAAAAGCGCAAATAGGAACGATTTTGCGACAACCCCGAACAGTGTTCAGCAGCACCGGTTTCCCCAGTGAATTGCATTTACAAACCCGTCTCAAAATCAAAGTCTCAAATACACCCTGCTCGCCTGAGTTATGCGCTTATCGCTACTACTCGCCGATGATCGCCTCAGCCGCGCCTGATGGCTTCCATGCTAGCCGAAGACTTGCGAAGTCGGCTCGATGCGCTTGTTGGGCAGTGCCGACCGCAGTGACAGGCAATCAGCAGTCGAACACCGACCAGCAGATGTCGTTTCTCAACCGCTGATCGTCCAGAACGAGCTCGCGAATCGTATCGGGCAGCTGCTCGCGTTGCCACTGGCACTCG
>JBPCPB010000154.1:0-6282 GCA_050999735.1 Thermomicrobiales bacterium
TGCTGGTCGTCGCCGGGGCGGTCACCTACGTCGGTGCGCCCGGCTTCGTCGCGGAGGCGGCAATGCGTGCGGGGGCGGGCTTGGCGACAATGGCCGTCCCCCGGGCAATTGCCGGGACGGTCGCGGCAGTCGTTCGCGAGGCGACGCTTCTGCCTCTGCCGGATGATGTGGAGCGGGCGGCGAAACTGTTGCACGAGCAGACACACCGGTTTACGGCGGCGGCGATTGGCCCCGGCCTCGGCCGCGAAGAGGAGACCGAACACTTTCTCGCCCGCCTGCTTGGGATTGGCGAGGCGCGCAGCCGTCCGCAACTCGGCTTCGGTGGCGCGGCATCGTCAGCGTCGCGCGACCCGATCCTGCCGGAGAGTTTGCCCCTGCTGATTGATGCGGACGGTTTGAACTGGCTGTCGGGTGTCGAGCGGTGGTGGGAGCAAATCCGCAATCCGACCATTGTTACCCCACATCCGGGGGAGATGGCACGGCTGACGAAGCGGGAACCCGACGAAATCAAGCGCGAGCCGTGGCAGATCGCGATGGAATATGCTGACCGGTGGCAGACGGTTGTCGTGCTCAAGGGCGGCCCGACGGTGATCGCGGCGCCGGGCGGGACGCTCTGGGTCGCTCCCGGCGGTAATCCTGCTCTCGCGACCGCGGGGACCGGCGACGTGCTTGCGGGGACGATCGGCGGCTTCCTCGCGCAGGGCCTCAGTCCGCTCGATGCCGCGATCTGCGGTGTCCAGGTCGGGAGCCGCGCGGCGGAACGCGCTTCTGAGGCCGTCGGCGTCTATGGCATGGTCGCCCCCGATCTCCTGCCCCGGATTGCGGACGCACTGCGCGACATCATGGGTGTCTGAACCGTGACGGACATGACGCTCGCCGTTGCCGATCACCGGCGCTCGTTCGTCGCGGTTGATCTCGGCGCGATTACCGGCAATGTGCGCGCGATGCGTCGCATGCTTCCGGCCACCTGCGCGTTCGGCGCGGTCGTCAAGGCGGATGGGTACGGCCACGGCGCGGTTCCCGTCGCGCGGGCGGCGATTGCCGGAGGCGCGTCATGGCTGCTCGTCGCGACCGTCCCCGAAGGGCTTGCTCTGCGGCATGCCGGTCTGACGGAAATACCGATCCTCATCCTCGGCCCCGTCGCGACTGACGAAATTGATGATCTCGTATGCGCGGCGCTCATCCCAACGGTGGATGCGGCCTCGCCACTCGCGGACATCGCCGCAGTCGCGCGCCGCCGTCATCGCGCGCCGTATCCCGTGCATGTGAAGATTGATACCGGCCTGAGTCGTTTCGGTGTCGCCGCGTCGCAGGCGGTTGCGTTCGTGCAATCGCTGCGTGCCTGTCCGTCTATCGTCGTGTCGGGGAGCGCGACGCATTTCGCAACGGCGGACGTGGTCGCCGATCCATTTCTGGATGAGCAAGGGCGGCGATTCGCGGCCATCATTGCCGCGTTGGATCGTGCCGGTATGCGGCCACCCATCGTGCATGCCGCGAACTCCGGGGCGGCCCTCCAGGGCTTTGCCTGCTGGGACATGGTACGCGTCGGTATTGCGCTCTATGGCATCCCTCCCACTCCGGACTTCCCGATGCCGGACGATCTGCGCCCCGCGCTCACGGCAGAGAGCCGCGTCGCTCGCGTTTTCGATCTTGCACCGGGCGACACTGTCGGCTATGGCAGGACGTTCGTGGCGCCAACACCGTTGCGCGCGGCCCTGATCCCGGTCGGATACGCGGATGGTCTGCCCCGGTCGGCATCCAATCGGGGGCATCTGCTGATCGGCGGCTGTCGCTGCCCAATCATTGGGAACGTCTCGATGGATCAGTGCGTCGTCGCGCTGCCGGATGGTCTCGCCGTCTCGGTCGGCGATCCGGTCGTGATTGTCGGGCGGCAAAGGGACGGGGAACAGACGATCGCAATGCTCGCGCACGAGGCCGACACCATCGCCTATGAAGTAGCGGTGCGGTTTGGCGCGCGGATGCGCCGAGAATATACGCCGAGGGAACAGTAGCCAGTCGGCAGTCGAAAGTCGAGATACGGAAACGACTGCCGACTGGCTACTGCCGACTGGCTGATGTATACTGTAGACGAACGTACGCTAAGGCATGGGGATGGGGAGCAACGTATGACGACCGTGCTGATCGTCGAAGACAACGAGCGCAATATGCGCCTCATGCGTCTGCTCCTGCGTCCACTTGGCTATGACCTGCTCGAGGCGGTGGATGGCAAGGAAGCGTTGGCGACCCTTGCGCGCACGACGCCGGATATCATCCTCGTTGATATTCAACTGCCGGATGTGGATGGTTTGGAAATCACCCGCCGCCTGCGAAAAGAACCGCGCTTTGCAACGACACCGATTGTCGCTCTTACGGCATATGCGATGCCGGGTGACCGCGAGATGTTTTTGCGCGCCGGATGCACTGGCTACGTCGCCAAGCCGATAGATACACGCGCGTTCCCCGACATCATTGCCGGATATCTGCACGGTGGCGTGACCGCTCCGACGCCCGAAGGGACGCAGCCGGAATGACCCCTGTCAACGGCCGCATGACCGAAGAAATGCGGGTCGGTATTGCCCGCGTCGAGATGTGGATTGACGCACACCCCGATCTCTGGCGGCAATGGAACGAGTCATGGCGTGGCGCAACCGGACATGCGTTACACGTCGCGGGTAGTTCGTCCGCATCGTCGGCGCTCGCGGCGCCAATTGCCGGCGGCGGGCAAACATTCGCGATGCTTGGCAGCGCATCTGGGGATGACCGGCATCAGACCCTGCTCCGTGCGATTGCCGACCTCATCGGCGACGCGCTGGCGATGGAAACCGAACTGACCGCGATGACGGATGAGTTGGTGGATTCGTACGACCAACTCACTTTCCTCTACGAGATCGCTCGCATGCTCTCCACGACCTCAACGCTCGCGGAGGCGCTCACCGCGCTGCTCGCTCAGGCGCGGCAGATCATCGGCGCGCATGGCGGCGCGTTGGTGATTGAACAGGCCGAAAAACCAATCGTGGCGCTCGCTGATGGTGCCGTGCCCGATCAGGATTTCATCATCGCCGTGCATCGTGTTGTCACCCGTGCGGATCGCCCACTCGTCGCGAACGATGCGGCGACGGTCGCGGCGACGGTTGATGCGCGGTCGGACGCCGTTTCGAGCGTCGTCGTCGTGCCAATCGTCACGCCGCAAGGCGTCGCGAGTGCGGCCTGCTTCGGCGCGACGAAACCGGACGGCTTCACGGCCGGGAACCGCAAACTGATGCAGGCGGTGGCGGAACAAACGATCGCCATCGCCGCGCAGTTCGCTCTCCAGGAGGAACAGATCCGGCGGAGTCGCCTCGCGCGCGATCTCGAACTGGCGGCGCAAATCCAGACCGCGTTGCTGCCCGGCCCGTTTCCTGCTCGCCCGCATGTCTCCGTGATCGCGACGATGACCCCGGCGAGTGAAGTCGGCGGAGACTTCTACACGCACCCCGATGACCGTGCCGAGCCGAGCGATGTACTGGCCTTCGCGATCGGTGATGTCGCCGGGAAGGGCGTTGCCGCCGCGCTGATTACGACGGTCTGCCTCAGCGCGATGCGCGCGGAGATGCGCCATGTTGCGTCGCCCGCGCAGGCGCTCCGCTCAGTGCAGGGGTTCATTCAGGATGAATTGTCGCGCATTGATTCATTTGTCACCTGCATCCTCGCCACCTATGACCCGTCCACGCGGCGGTTTGAGTACGCGAATGCCGGACACAACGCGATCTTTCGCTGGTGCGCGCGAGTAAAAAAGATCGAGACGCTTGGGGCAACGGGCCTGCCGCTCGGTGTGGATGTCGGCATCGCGGTTGAAAACGCGACGGTGATGCTCGATCCGGGTGATGTCCTGCTTTTGTATACGGACGGCGTGACCGAAGCGATGGCTCCGGACGGCGAACTCTTCGGCGATGAGCGGTTGCTCGCGCTCCTTGCGGCATGCGCCGATCGTGAACCGAACCAGATTCGCGAGACGATTCTCGCAAACGTGCGAGCGTTCGCGCCCGTGCAGCGTGATGACATCACGCTGCTCATCATGAAAGCAGAGGCGTGACCGTATGCCCAGACGCGAGCTGATCTTTCGCTTTCCGGCGTCGTTGCAGTATCTGACGGCGGTACGGCAGGCGGTACATGCCTTCTGTGTTGATGTTCTCGAATCGGAGGAGTTCGAGGAGCAGGTCTATCAGGTGCAACTGGCGGTTTCTGAACTGGCAACGAATATCATCCGCCATGCCTATCGCGATCGCGAGACGGGTACGGTCGAAATGCGCGGTCAGGGCGACGGTACCGTGGTGACGCTGGATTTTTTCGACACCGGCAAGGCATACGATCCGAAAACGCCGCGGCTACCCGACCTCGAACACCTGGCGGAGGGTGGCTACGGCTCATTTATTATTCAACAGAGCGTTGACCGGGTGGCGTATAGTCGGGATCGGGCCGATGAGCGCAATCATTGGCGGCTGGAAAAGCGATTTGTTGGAAAGCGAGGCGCGTAGATGGATGTTACCGTCGCAGTTGAGGAAGATATCGCGATCATCACGATGGAGGGGCATCTGGACGCACTCTCCGCGCCGCATGCGAAGGAAGCGTTCCGCGAGTACGGCACGGGAGCGTACCACGCGGTGGTTGATTTAGGGAAAGTCTCTTTTATAGATTCTTCCGGCCTCGCCTCGCTCATCTCCGGGCTGAAGACCTTCCGCTCGCAGGGGAAGCAGTTTCGCCTCGCGGCGGTGCAGCCGAACGTGCGCCAGGTGCTCACGCTGACGATGCTCGACCGCGCATTCGACATCACACCGGATGTCCCGACTGCGGTGAGTTCAATTGGGAAGTAGCCAATAGCCAGTAGACAGTAGTCAGAATAAACTCGGATCCTCTGTCTACTGTTTACCGGCTACTGTCTACTGTTTACTGCTGAGGTGCCGCGTGGCGAAGGTGCTCGTTGTTGACGACAATCCGGTCAATCTGCGTGTCTGTCGGCTCATCCTGGAGCGGTACGGCCATGCAGTCGAGACGGAGACCAACCCGGTCGCCGCTCTGGCGCGCATGGCGACACAGGCGCCCGATCTGCCCGACGTGCTGATTACCGACCTGATGATGCCGGTCCTCGATGGCATTGAACTGACCCGGCAAATCCGCGCGCTGCCAACGGGGCGCGATTTGCCGATTATCATGCTGACGGCACGGGGCGAAGAATCGGACAAGGATCGCGCGATGGAAGCGGGCGCAACGAATTTCCTTACGAAGCCCGTCAGTTCCGGTGTGCTGACCGCAGCGGTAAACGACGCATTAGCTCCGCCTTCGGAAACACACTGACAGACACATCAAGTCGGCAGTCGGCAGTCGTTCCCGTCTCTCCCTTTCGGGTTTTCACTTGCCGACTGCCTACTGCCGACTCAAGGATGGTCGTTGCTCAAAACTCGAACCGTGGCGAGGACTGGCTCAGGATGGCGGTTTTTGGGGTGAGGGACCATACGGCGGTACTCTCGTCAGCAAGCGCGGTCATCAGTTTCGGGACATCGGTAGAGGCCGACCCATGCATCGCTTCCGCGACGATCAAGACAGCGGTTGTCGTATCCCGGACGGCCGAAGAGGCGCTCTGCCGATTGGTCCAGCGCCGGGCGTGCGCTCGCTCCGCGCTGTCCGCGAAGATCACTTCATGCGCGTCGGGATGCTCCGTTTCACCGGAAAACGTCAGGTAACGTTCGTTGCCGACTGCATAGCGCACTTCGAGGTACTCGGCGATCGCGGAAACATCGAACACGGCCACCGGAATGGCGAACGCAAGCGAGATCGCATTACAGAGATCAATCAGCGGGTGAATCTGCGGGAGCGACCCTTCTTTCCTGAAGCGGCGCAACAGCGATTCCGAGGCGCAGCGATACTGCGTGGGCTTAAGTCCCATCCGCGAAAAGGTGCGCCGCCACGCCTGTATTTCGGGCAGCTCCCCTTCCGAGATGTCTGCGAGTCGCGATGCCGCGATGGCATTGAACGTCGCAACGTGATCACCGACAGACACATCCGGGGTGATTCCCTCAGCAAAAAGCACACCAGGAACAAGATCCGGATAATCCCGCCAAATTTCACGCGAATGATGGAAATACATTCGGGTACCTCGCTATCACGAACGGAGACGTCAGGATTCCCGCAACAAGCCCTGCCTCATACTCTTTCGCGATAAAAATGGCGTGATACCTGCGTAGGGGGGGGGGGGGGGGGGGGCGGACCCCCAGAGGAAGCCAACCCGTCAGGGCGACCCCCACTCCG
>JBPCPB010000162.1:0-6316 GCA_050999735.1 Thermomicrobiales bacterium
GGCGCGGCACGAGCACCTACGACGGCCTCGCCATCGCCCAGGCGACGCTCGAATACCTCCATCATCACCCGACCTGCCGCCCGAAGACGCTCTTCGCCACGCACTACCACGAACTGACCGCGCTGGCAGATGTCTTGCCGCGCGTCCGCAACGCGAAGGTGGATGTGCGCGAGGATGGCGACGACGTGGCCTTCCTCCATCGTGTCGTGCCGGGCGGCGCGGATCGCAGTTACGGCATCCACGTCGCCCGACTGGCGGGCGTGCCGAAGGCGGTCGTGCAGCGGGCGGAGGAATTGCTGGCGAACTTCGAGGCGAAGCCGAAGCCCGGCCTGCCCGCCGAATCGCTCGCTACCGCTGCTGCCCCATCGAACGGCGGCGGTCGCGCGCCGATGACGATGCAACTGACGCTCTTCTCGCCCGCCGACGAGATCGCCCGTGACATCGCCGCCCTCGACCCCTACAGCCTGACGCCCATCGAAGCCCTCACCAAACTCGTCGAGTACCACGAACGCGCCAAAGAACGCACCGCCGCCCCCAAGCGCGGCAAGCGATAGGAGATGGAGTACGCCTATCGCGCGGAGGGCTGGCAAGCATTCTTCGGGGCGGTGGCGGCCGCAGCAGCAGCGCTGGCTGGTCTCCTTTTCATCGCTCTCTCGCTGAACGTACGTGCGATGGCAAAAGATGCGACGTTTCTGGGACGGGCACGGGAAGCATTCGGCGGATTCCTTTGCCTGATCGTCCTCGCACTCGTCGCCCTCATACCGGGCCAGGATCGCCGTCTCCTCGGCACGGAGATTGTCGCATTCGCGCTGATCATCGCGGGCTTCAGTGTGGTATTGCAGGGGAGCACGGTACGCAGGCTGCCACGCGAGTATCGTGGCCGTTGGATGCTCCGGCTTCTGCCCCTCAATCTTGCGACGGCCGCTATCCTCGTTGCAGGCGGGAGCCTGGTCATCGGAAGATATGGCGGCCTCTTCTGGCTCGTGCCGACGGTGATCGTCTATTTCGCCTGGGGATTCTTCACCGTCTGGAGCCTCATCGTGCAGATCGCGGAAGCATAGAGGCATAAATGAGCGATGCCACGTCGAGCGAAACGGCATTTCGTCTCGTCGCGACCGATCTCGATGGGACGCTCTTGCGCGATGACAAAACTATCTCCGCGCGGACGATTGCGGCGCTACGGCGGGTGCGAGAGGCGGGGATTGCGCTCGTCCTCGTCACCGGGCGGCCACCGCGACGGCTGAAGAGCGTCGCACGCGAACTCGATGTGACGGGTCTCGCGATCTGCTGCAACGGCGCGATCGTCTACGACCTCGCGGCGGATGCGATTGTTCAGCACAATACACTCGCCGCTGATGTGGCGCGGCAACTGGTCGTTGCGCTGCGTGAGGCGGCGCCGGGCGTCTGCTTCGCCATCGAGCGCGGGCTGGTCTTCGGCCACGAACCCGCGTATACACAGATCAGCCAAATCACGGAGGAGGATTTGCCGCTCTCCGCCGACGCGCATATGCTCTGCGCCGAAGCGGTGACAAAGTTGATCGTCCGCCACCCCGAATTGCCGCTTGATGATCTGCTGCGAATCAGTCGCGGTGTTGCCGGGGAGAGAGCGGCGGTCACATATTCCGGCGCGCCATTCGTGGAGATTTCGGCGGCGGGCATCACGAAGGCATCCGCGCTGGCGGGGCTGTGCGACCGCCTCGGCATCACGGCGACGGAGGTGATCGCCTTTGGCGATATGCCGAACGACCTGCCGATGCTCGCCTGGGCAGGGCGTAGTGTCGCTGTCGCCAACGCGCACCCAGAAGTTCTCGCCGTGATGGATGAGGTAACGGCGGCGAACGAAGATGATGGCGTCGCGATTGTGCTCGAACGGCTACTTGAAAAGAAACACCATCTCAAAAGAAACACCATCTCAGTGGCGGACTTTAGAGCCGAATTCATAACCACCAAGACACCAAGAACACGAAGAACACAAAGCAAATAATGAATCGGTTCTCTCTTGGTGCCGTTCGTGTTCTTGGTGTCTTGGTGGTTCATCTCTCTATCGTGATTACATCAGCAACGTCTCGATTTCAACGTAGTTCTTTGCACGTTCTTCTTCAGAGGCTTCCGCGATAATCCACAAGAGGCCACCGACCAAGCCGAGATTCTTGAGGAATTGGACGCGCTGCATACTCTGCGCCTTCGGCTCTTTTTCCTTCCAGAAGGCATGGCCGACGAGCGTCGTTGGGATCATCGTGCCGATCAGTGTGCCTGCGGCGGCTTTCGGGACAATGCCGAGCGCGAGCAGTATCCCGGCAATGACCATTGTCGCGCCATTGATCTTGACCGCCGTTTCCGGCTCCGGGATGCCCACGCCCGCGACTTTATCTTTGCGCGGGCCGGGCGCAGTGAAGGCTTCCGCCCCCGCGACGATGAAGATGCCGGAGAGACAGATCCGTCCGAGTGATTTCAGCATAAATTTCCGCTCCTTCTTGTGCTCCTACCGTCGCGGCGATTTCGCATGACGTGTGCCACGGAAAACGCGGCGCATGCCGAAAATGTTCCGCGCGGCGCTTTTTCGCCAACGCAACGAGGACGCATGGTACGGGAGTATGCGCCGTCCAGCCTTTATCTCTTCCCACATAGAACGATATGCAGGTATGCTACCGGGCATGAGCGCCGTAGATCAGGGTATCAAAGCGGACAAAGAGATTTCGCGGGCGGCGATGGTCATGCCCGTCTATGTCCCGTCTTTCCTGCTCTCGTTCGGGCAGGGCGTCCTCGTTCCCACGCTGCCGGTGTTTGCAAAAGGGTTTGGCGTTTCCTTCAGCCTCGTGAGTCTGGTTATCGCGGCGGCGGGGGTCGGGACGCTCGCGGCGGACCTCCCGGCCGGCTTGGCGCTCGGCCGGTTCGGGCGACAACGGGCGATGCTCGTTGGTATTACCCTCGTCTCCTCCACCACGCTCGTCATCGCACTCTGGCATCAGTTCACCGTTCTGCTCGCCTGCCGACTGATCGGCGGCGTTGGCACCGCGCTATGGGGCATTTCTCGCCACGCCTACATCACCGCCGTCGCGCCCCGTGCCCAGCGGGGGAAGTTCATCGCGACGTTCGGCGGCATCAACCGCCTCGGCCTCTTTGCTGGGCCGTTTGTCGGCGGCGTGGTCGGTCATCGGTTCGGTCTACCGTGGTCGTTCGTGCTGGCCGCCGTCTCCGCCGCGCTCGCCGGCCCGCTCGCCATCTTCTTCATTCAAGACCCGCGGGAGCGCGTGGCAGTCGTCCCGCCGCGCCATCTGCGCTGGGAAAGCGTCCGACGGTTGCTGCGGACGCACCGGGCAGATGTCGTTTCCGCTGGAGCGGCACAGATTTTCGCGGCGATGATCCGCTCCGGGCGACAACTAATCATCCCGCTCTACGGTGTATACGCCCTCAACCTCAATGTCGCCTCGATCGGCACGATCCTTACCGTCTCGACGGCAATTGACATGATGCTCTTCATCCCCGCCGGATGGGTGATGGATCGTTTTGGCCGCAAGGTCGCCTCGGTGCCGTCATTCGCGATCATGGCTGTCGGCGTGGCGCTTATTCCGGTGACCGCGAATTTCCTCGGCCTCCTGATCGCGGCGTGCGTGATCGGCCTCGGTAATGGCATCGGCTCCGGCTCGATGATGACACTCGGCGCGGACCTCGCTCCGCCCGATGCGGTCGGCGAATTCCTCGGCATCTGGCGTTTCGTCGGTGATGCGGGGCAGGCGGGTGGCCCGCTTGTCGTCGGTATCGTCGCGGACGCGCTCGGTCTCGCCGTGACCGCCTTCGCCCTCGCCGGGATCGGCGTCGTCGCCGCGCTCATCCTCGCCACCCTCGTCCGCGAAACATTACGGGCGGAACCACAAGCCCAAGCGCCCTGACGAAACCGGGGAGAACCGCAAAGACGCAAAGGCGGGGAGGACGCAAAGAAAGAGAAAGAAAAGACGAGGGACCGAATCCTTCAATCTTTTCCCTCTTTGCGTTCTTTGTGTCCTCTGCGCCTTTGCGGTTCTCCCCGGTTTCTGCGGCCAGGTTCAGGTTATGATCGCTTCGGCGAGCGGGGCCGCTTGGCTGCGGAGGACTTTTTTGTCGAACTTGCCCGCTGAGGTCTTCGGGATTTCCGGGATGAAGCGGATTTCGTCCGGGATCCACCAGCGCGCCACCTTGTCGGTGAGGAAAGCGCGAATTTCCTCCGGGGTGGTCGTGCCCACATGCTCCGGCGTGGTGACGACGAAGGCGACGGGCCGCTCGACCCATTTCGGGTGTGCGAGGCCGACGACGGTTGCCTCCAGCACCTTCGGATGCGCCATGATCGCGCCTTCCAGTTCGATGGTGGAGATCCATTCGCCGCCGGACTTGATGACGTCCTTCGTGCGGTCCACGATAGCAACGAAGCCGTCCGCATCAATCGTCGCAACATCGCCCGTCTTGAACCATCCATCGTTGGTCAGTTTGCCGGGGTCGGCGTCGTGATGGTAGCGGCGGGTGACCCACGGCCCGCGTACCTGCACTTCACCAAATGCCACGCCATCCCACGGCAGTTCCGCGCCCGTGGCGAGATCGGCGATGCGAAGTTCGACACCGGGAATCGGTGGCCCCTGTTTCAGCTGGATTGCGAGCGATTCTTCCACCGGTTGCCACGAGCGCGGAACGGAGACCGTGCCGAGCGGCGAGGTTTCCGTCATACCCCAGGTGTGGAGCATCCGCAGACCCTGCTTTGCCATCCCCGCCATGAGCGCGGGCGGGATCGCCGAGCCGCCACAGACGACGGTATGGACCTTCGGCAGGTGTGCGCCGGTCTGTTCGATCTGCCGGAGCAGGTTGATCCAGATCGTCGGCACCCCGGCAAGGATCGTCACGCCCTCCGTCTGGCTCAACTCGATGAGCGTCGCGCCGTCGCCCATCCAGCGGTCGGGCAGAACAAGTTTCGCGCCCGCCATCCCCGCCGCGTAGGGAAGGCCCCAACTGTTGGCATGGAACATTGGCACGACAGGAAGAATCGTATCGTCCTCGCCGATGTTGAGCGATCCTTTTTGCAAAACACTCATTGTATGGAGGAACTGCGAGCGGTGACTGTAGACGACGCCCTTCGGGTTGCCGGTCGTGCCGGAGGTGTAGCACATCGCGGCCGGGGCGCGCTCATCGAGTTCCGGCCATCGGTAGGTCGTCGGCTCGCTCGCAATCAGCGTCTCATAGTCGAGCATTTCACCGAGATCATGCTCCGGCAAATCACTGCCGTCATTGAGGACGATGATCGTCTTCACTGTTGGAATCTTGCCCGCGATCTTGTTGAGGATCGGGATGAGCGATTGGTCCACGCAGAGCACCGTGTCCCCGGCATCCTCGATGACAAATGCCAGCTGCTCCGGGAAGAGGCGCGGATTGAGCGTATGAAGGACGGCGCCCATGCACGGAATGGCGTAATAGAGTTCGAGATGCCGGTAATTATTCCATGCCAGCGTCCCGACGCGGTCGCACGGCCGGACGCCGAGCCGTTCGAGCATATGGGCAGCCTGATGGACGCGCGCCGCGAAGTCGCCGTAGGTGTAGCGATGCAAGCCCGTCTCGCGCCTGGTGACGATCTCCTTGCGCCGGAAGAGTTTCTCGACCCGCCACAAGACATGCTGCACGGTGAGCGGGTAGTCCTGCATCGTCTGTTCCATAGCCTCCACCTCTCCGCGATACCGACCGCGCCGCACGACATGCATCGTGCCGCCCGCACATGGGCATCGTCCGATTATTTCTTCACTCGCTCGCTGCATTCTATGGTATGACGGTCTGGCGTGGTGTCAATACGGTGGGGAGCCTCTCCCCCGGCCCCTCCCCGAAAAGGGAGGGGTGACTCATCGCAATACTGAGGCGTTTCTATAACACCGTAATCTCCAAGAGGCTCACTCCCCCTTCCCTAAAAGGAAGGGGGCTGGGGGTTAGGTCGTTCCCATCGCCGCCTCGAATTCCGCCAGCACCGCCTGCTTCTCGGCGGCGGGGAGGAAGGCGGCGCGGACGGCGTTCAGCGACAGTTCTTTGATCTCGTCCGCTGTGAAGCCGTGGACGGCGGCGAGGGCGCGGTATTCGTCCACGAGGGTGGTGTCGAACATCGGCGGGTCATCCGTGTTCACGGTGAGGAACAAGCCCGCCTTCCAGAGCGTGAGGATGGGATGCGCGGCCAGATCGGGAAAAAGACCGAGGCGGACATTGCTCGTCGGGCAGACTTCGAGCGGCACCTGCATCGCGTAGAGCAGTTCGAGCAGTTTCGGGTCCTCGACGACGCGGACGCCGTGGCCGATGCGGTCCGCGTGCAGCGTCG
>JBPCPB010000168.1:0-3842 GCA_050999735.1 Thermomicrobiales bacterium
TCGAGCGGGGTTTTTCGCCGGGCGCGGAAGAGATCGCGGGGCTGTAGCTCAGCTGGGAGAGCACCACACTGGCAGTGTGGGGGTCAGGGGTTCGAGTCCCCTCAGCTCCACCATCGCGCATCTTTCCGGTCCGCACCGAGGCCCAATCGGGGTGGTACCACGGACGGCGCTTCCTGCCCTTCGTCCCCTTATGGACGATGGGCATTTTTGTTTGTGCGAAAGGGCGATAGCCATGACGACATCCAACCACACATCTGCGGACACGACGGAGCGGGCCGACCGCTACGATGCGACCCCAATCGAGCAAAAGTGGCGCAAGCGATGGGAGGAGAGCGGCCTCTACCGCACCGACCTGACTCTGGCGAGCGGTCGCCCCAAGTTTTACAACCTGATGGAGTTCCCCTATCCCTCGGCGGAGGGGCTGCATATTGGTCATGTCTACACGTACGGTGGCGCGGACACCAACGGACGTTTTCAGCGGATGCGTGGGCACGAGGTCTTCGAGCCGATGGGCTTCGATGCCTTCGGCATCCATACGGAGAACTACGCGCTGAAGATAGACACGAACCCCATGCAACTGACCGCGCGCACGACGCGGCGCTATCGCGAGGAGCAACTGAGCCGGATCGGCGCGATGTTCGACTGGACGCACTCGGTTGACACCAGCCAGCCCGCTTACTACCGCTGGACGCAGTGGCTCTTCCTGCAGCTCTATAAGGTGGGGCTGGCGGTGCGTAAGAAAGCCGCGGTCAATTGGTGCCCCAAAGATCTAACGGTGCTGGCGAACGAACAGGTGATTGACGGCCGGTGCGAGCGGTGCGGCACCCTTGTCGTGCAGCGGGAGTTGACGCAGTGGTTCTTCACGATCACGGACTACGCCGACCGCCTGCTAGACAATCTGGAAAAACTGGACTGGCCGGACGAGAGCAAGCGCCGCCAGGCCTATTGGATCGGGCGCAGCGAGGGTGCCGAACTCGTCTTTGCCGTTGCTGGCCCCGATCCCAATACCACTGCACCCGTCGAGCCGATTCTCGTCTTCACGACACGGCCCGATACGGTCTTCGGCGCGACCTTTGTCGTGCTGGCGCCCGAGCATCCGCTGGTCGAGCAGATTACGACGCCCGCGCAGCGCGCGGCGGTGCAGGCGTATGTCGAGCGCGTCCGCAACGAGACGGAGATCGAGCGGACGAACGCCGAGCGAGAGAAAACCGGCGTCTTCACCGGCGCGTACGCGATCAACCCGGCGACGGATGTGCGCATCCCGATCTGGATCACGGACTATGTGCTGGTGCAGTATGGCACCGGCGCGACCGGGGGGTGCCCCGCCCACGACGAGCGGGACTATGAGTTCGCGCACAAATTCGGCCTGCCGATTGTTGAGGTCGTCGCGAGCGACGTGGGAATCGCGGACGCGGCGTACCCCGGGCCGGGCACGATGGTGAACTCAGGGCAGTTCAATGGCTTACCATGGGACGAGGCGAAGCGCGCCATCGTCGCCTGGCTGGCGGAGCAGGGCAAGGCCCAACCGCGCGTCGCCTACCGGCTGCGCGACTGGCTGATCTCGCGCCAGCGCTACTGGGGGCCACCGATCCCAATCATTTACTGCCCGACGGATGGCATTGTGCCGGTGCCGGAGGATCAACTGCCGGTGCTGCTGCCGGAGGTCGAGGACTTCCATC
This sequence comes from Thermomicrobiales bacterium, assembly GCA_050999735.1. Classification (GTDB taxonomy): domain Bacteria; phylum Chloroflexota; class Chloroflexia; order Thermomicrobiales; family JALYUS01; genus JALYUS01. Next base: position 1,680 of record JBPCPB010000168.1, read on the forward strand.
CGACCGGCACCGGGAAATCGCCGCTGGCATCGGTCCCGTCGTTCGTCAATACCACCTGCCCAATCTGCGGCGGGCCGGCCGAGCGCGAGACGGATGTCTCCGACACCTTTCTGGACTCGTCGTGGTACTTCCTGCGCTACCCCTGCACCGAGTGGAATGATCGCCCCTTCGACCGCGAGCGGCTCGAACAATGGCTCCCGGTGGATATGTACTTCGGTGGCAAAGAGCACGTCGTCATGCATCATCTCTACGCCCGCTTCGTCACGATGGTGCTGCACGACATGGGCTACCTGCCGTTCGAGGAGCCGTTTACGCGGCTGCGGCTGCACGGGTTCGTCACCAAAGACGGCGCGAAGATGAGCAAGTCCCGCGGCAATGTCATCAACCCGGACGAGTACATCGCGCGCATCGGCGCGGACGCCTTCCGCGCCTACATGCTCTTCATGGGACCGTTCGACCAGGACAACATCTTCCACGATATGAATCTCGTCGGCGTAACGCGCTACGTGGAACGTGTCTGGCGATTGGTGACCGAGGCCGCGCCCGTCGGCGGCGGGGGCGTCGGAACGCGACCACTGCATCCGGCGGCCCAGCGCATGACGAGGGAACTGAGCGCCTATCAATATCACACCGCAATCGCCGCACTGATGGAGTTCGGCAACTGGATTGGCGCGAATCGCGACGCCTTCACCATTGAGCAGTACGCCGAGGCGCTCCGCGTCCTGACGTTGATGCTGGCGCCCGTCATGCCGTTCCTGGCGGAGGAATTGTGGGAGCGGCAAGGTGGGGCATACAGCGTTCATCAGCAGGCGTGGCCAGCGTGGGATGAGGAATTGGCGCGGGAATCGGAAATCGTCGTTCCCGTGCAGGTGAACGGCAAAGTGCGCGACCGGCTCTCCGTCGCTCCCGGCACGGACGAAGCGACGCTGCGCGCGCAGGCGTTGGCATCAGCGCGCGTCCAGGAATACCTGAGCGGTCGCGCGCCGAAAAAGGTGATCGTCGTCCCGGACCGGATGGTGAACATCGTCGGCTAACGGAACGCTTGGAATCTCGGACTCGTAGTATTGCCGTTGCAATTAGGCGGATAATATGACGTGAGTGACCTGACTCCTTTTGGTTTCTCAGGTCATGGGCGCAAGAATAGAGGGTTGCTCGCCGGGAGATTGCTGCTTCCGTCAATCAGCGGAGCCGCCATCCGTGGCATCTGCCACAGAACCATGAGAGGATACGAACCATGACCGATCACGATGCGTCTGCAGAAAGCGCGGAAGTCAGCTGGCAGTTGGACGCGACGACCGTTGACGGTACGTTGGTCAGGTCGTTTGGTCCCGGACCGTTTCCCGCTGTGGTGATGGTGGCGGGCAGCGGCCCCACCGACCGCGATTGGAATTCGCCCCTCCTTCCGGGATCCAATGGCAGCGCCCTCCTGATCGCGGAAGCATTGGGGCGGGCCGGGTTCGCGTCACTGCGCTACGACAAGCGTGCTTCGGGTCCACATGCGCGCGAGAACATGCAAACCCTGATCGGCAAGCTCAGCATGCAGAGCCATGTCGACGAACTCGCCGGAGCCGTCCGCACTCTGGCAAGCCAAGTGTCCCTGCGTGACGGCCGGATCTTCGCGCTCGCCAACAGCGAGGGGACCCTGCACGCCCTGAATTATCAGGTGCATAGCTCCGCGATTCCATTCGCGGGACTCGTGCTGATCGCCCCGCCGGGACGGGCTGTCGGCACGGTGACACGCTCCCAATTGGCTGCGCAGGCCGCTGGCCTGCCGAATGGGGAGGCGTTGCTGGCACTCTACGATGCGGCCATCGCCCGCTTCCTGGCGGGGGAGCCCATCGCCCCGGATCCGTCGCTGCCGCAGGGTGTCCAGATGCTGCTGCAGAGCCTGGCAACGCCGGCTAATCTCCCCTTTGCCCGCGAGCTTTGGATGGCCGATGCGGCTCCCCTGCTCAGACAGGTGGACGTCCCGGTGCTGGTCATCATCGGGAAGAAGGACATCCAGGTTGATTGGTAAGCCGATGACGAGCCACTCCAACATGCCGCTGCGGGACATGATAAGGTGACCTCCCTCTTCCCGGAGAATGCAAACCACGTCCTCAAGTACGAGCCGCAGCCTCGGTCGGCGCTGGTAACAGATGCGGTGATAGCGAGCTATAATGG
>JBPCPB010000201.1:0-10217 GCA_050999735.1 Thermomicrobiales bacterium
GTATCGAGGACAAGAACGGGACGATTAACATCACGCACGGGGATGACAACACGATCGTGGTGCATGCAGTCAAGCGCGCCGCGACGGACGAGCTGCTCGGTAAACTCACTGTCGAGATGCATCAGGACGGCAACACGATCACGGTGCAAACGACGGGCGACACCTTCAATGGGTTTGTCTTCGTCGGCGGCAACCGGATGGCGGTGGACTACGATATCCAGGTGCCCGCCCACACGGACATCGCGCCCGTGCGGAGCAGCAACGGCCGGATCGAGGTGTCAGGTATCGCGGGTCGCCTGGATTTGCATACCTCGAACGGCGTCATCACGGCGCGCGACGTGAACGGCTCGGTGACGGCGACTTCGTCCAACGGCCGCGTCGTGGTCAGTGGCGGGCGCGGCGCGCTCCAACTGAGCACAAGCAACGGCATCGTCGAGGTGCAGAATGTGCAGACACAGGGGCTCGATCTGTATACCTCGAACGGGAAGATCCTCTTCACCGGGTCGCTTGCCCCCGGTTCGAAGAACCATGCGGATACCGACAACGGCACGATCTCCTTTACGATCCCATCGGAGAGCGCGCTCAACGTGGATCTGAGGAGCGGTAACGGGAGCGTCAATGTCGGCTTCCCCGTCACGACAGCGCCGGGCACGGCGGCAAAGCGGAACGCCGTGCAGGGCGTGATCGGCCGACCGGACGGCGATCTCACACTCCGTAGCGGCAACGGCTCGATTACACTGATGAAGCAGGGAGGCTCGTAGTCATATGGAAGGCGTATTCGTCGCGCTCATTATCTTTGTCCTCTTCCCGGCCATCATCTGCGGCTTCATCCTGCTCTCGCGCTATCTGCGCTACCGTGAGACGCTGACGATGATCGAGCACGGCATCACGCCGCCCCTTCCGTCGGCCAACCCACCGTACGTCCCACCGCAGGCGCCGCCATACTTCCCGCCGCAGGCTCCGCCGGTCATCGTGCGGCCGAGTGAAGGCGGCGCGGGCCGCGGGACACTCATCTGGGGGCTCGTCCTGGCGGGGATCGGTCTTGGCCTCTCGCTCGCGCTCTACCCAATCGGCTTCATCGCGAACAGCGCCAGCGGCGGCAGTGTCCATTTTCCGCTCGGTTTTGGGCCGTGGATGCTCGCCGGTTTCATCCCCCTCTTTGTCGGTCTCGCCTTGATCCTCGGCGACGTCATCACGCGGCCGGAGCGGGGGAGTGTGCCGTCCCCCGCTCCGGCCCAATGGGCGTCCGGCTTCCCTCAAGGGGAAGGCGGAGCAGCAGGAGCGTACGGCCATACGCCGTATGGGAATGGTTCGCCTACCGTTCCTGTCGAGACCGTTGTCCACGAGGAAGCATCGGAACCAGCGCCGCCGACTGGCACTTGACGATACCCGCTTCCGCTTGTACCATCATCCTGGTTGATGTACGCAGGAGTTGCCTCATGCTGAACATGACGGTCATTATTACGATCATTATTACGACTACCACCCCCGGTTGGCCGGGTGGGGAGTTGGCCTGAGCGCGACCCACACCAGGAAGATCGGGGAGACAGCGGGCGCTTGCCACGCTGTTTTTGTTTGTCAGCGGAGCAGAGTGGGATGGACGAGTCACCGTCGGAATGGGAAAGCGCGGCGCCGGGCGGGCCGCTCGTGATGAAGTTCGGCGGCACATCCGTCGGCAGCGCGGAGCGCATCCGGGATGCGACGCACCTCGTCGCGATGGAGCGAGGCCGCCATCCGGTTGTCGTCGTTTCCGCAGTTTCCGGTGTGACGAACACGCTCCTTGAAGGCGTTGAGCACGCCGCTGCCGGGCGGGACCCCGATGTGCAGGGGGTGCTAGCCAAACTGCGTGCCATCCACGCCCGCGTCGCCACCTGCATTGACGATCCGGACGACCGCATCGTAGCGCTCGCAGATGTCGAGACGACACTCGAAGCTCTGAGCCGCTTTTATGTCGCCATCGGTGCGATGGGTGAGCCGGTGCCCGCGCTCGTGGATCGCGTGGCGGCGTGCGGCGAGAAATGCTCCGCGCCGATTGTGGCAGCGGCGTTGCGTGGCATGCATATCCGCGCCGTCTCGGTTTCGGCGGAGCAGTGCATCGTCACGAACGGCGTCTTCGGCAACGCGGACCCGCTCGTCGAGCCGACACGGATCGCGTGCGAGAATGTGCTCATGCCGCTGATCGCGGACGGAGTAATTCCCGTTGTCACCGGCTTTATCGGGCGCAGTACGGATGGTCAGACCGTCACGCTCGGCGGGCGCGGCGGCTCCGACTATAGCGCGACGGTGATCGGCGCGGCGCTCCTCGCCTCCGAAGTCTGGATCTGGACGGACGTGGACGGCATCATGACGACAGACCCGCGCATCGTCCCGCAGGCGGTGCCGCTCGCCGCCCTCAGTTACGACGAAGCAGGCGAACTGGCGCACTATGGCGCGAAAGTGATCCATCCGCGCGCTATCCAACCGCTTTTGGCGCACGCGATCCCGCTCCGCATCAAAAACACCTTCCATCCTGAGTTCGCGGGTACGCTGATCGCGGCGGACGCAGGCGACCCGGACGGCGAGACGGTCGTCAAGGGAATCGCGACGCTCCGCTCGCTCGGCCTGATTACCGTCCAAGTGGCGGGGCGCTCGCATCTCGCCCGCTTCGTCACGGCGATCCGGGGTGCGCTCGGCGACCTCAACGCCCGCCTGATCTTTACGACGACGACCGGTACGAGTTGCCATGTCGGTGTCGGTGCGACGGGTGCGGCGCTGGCGGAAATGCTCGCGCACCTCCGCTCGACGCTGCGCGACGACATCATCACGGACATCGTGCGGCGGCTGGCGATGCAGGACGACACGGCGTGCCTCGCGGTCGTCGGGGAGGGCGTCGGCGCGGAGCCGGAGGTCGCCGCGCGCGTCGGGCGGGTGCTCGGCGCGGCGGGGGTGCCGATGTACGCGGTCGGCGGCGACCCGGCAGGCCGCTCGCTGATCGTCACGGTGCCCGGCATCCACGCGGACGACGCCACCCGCCAGCTGCACGCCGAGTTCTGTGTCCCAGTCGCCGCGGAGTCCGTGGCATGAAGGGTGATAGCGATGGAAGACGCGATCCCGCTCGCGGAGGCGGCTGCGGCAGAGAACGTGCCAATAATGGTGCTGCAACAGGCGGCGCGGCGCGGCATCATCAATGGCTGGACGGATGGCGGCGTGCAGTACGTCTCGCGCGCGGAAGTCGCCGTCTATCTCCACCATCGCGCCAATGTCATCCCGTCGCTCGCGGAACCATGGGCGTCGGCCTCGCGGGCAGTTGGCGCGCGGTACGCGGGCGCCTACGCGCGGCTGCGCTGATCGTGGGCCGTGTACCTGCGTAGGGGCGATTCGTGAATCGCCCTCTCGCGGTGGCAGGGTACTGCGGGAGAGGCCCGGATACTCCGAGGAGGGCGATTCACGAATCGCCCCTACGCACCAATGGCAATGCCCTCTGTGACGACATCTCTATCGCGAAAGAGTAAACGAGTATGAGTGCCAGCACAGACATCGCAATAAAGATTGCCGAAGCGGTGCAATTGCGGGAAGCGGGTGATCTGGATGCGGCGCGGCGGCTCTTGATCGCGCTCCTCGAACGTGGGAATCATGACCATCCGCTCGTCAACTATCAGCTGGCATGGACATTGGATCGGATGGGAGTAGAAACCGAAGCCGTGCCCTACTACGAGCGCGCGATTGCCACCGGACTGGCGGGAGACGCTGTGCGCGGCGCACTCCTCGGTCTCGGCAGCACATATCGTGCGATTGGCCGCGATGCGGATGCGGTGCATACGCTTGCGGCGGGCGTTGCGCGATTCCCGGATGACGGCGCGATGCGGACGTTCTACGCCCTCGCACTCCACAGCGCGGGCGAACACACACGGGCGACACAGGAGTTCCTGCGCGTCATTCTCGCGTCGAGCGCCGATCCGCAGATCGGGCAATACCGGACTGCGCTGACCGAATACATGGAGCTCCCGGACGAACTCTGGCTCGATGGAGCGTGGCATGCGCGACCCTAACGCGATCCGTTATCCGAATATCGTAGAAGCGTTCGCTCTGTACAATGACGCGATGGATGTTACGGATGACCCCGGCGACCTGGCGAACCGGCTCGACATCCTCGCCTCGACATTGGCGCGGCCCCGGAATCTGGCGCTCTACGTGGACGCCGATCTGGCGCGACAGACGGCGAGCCTGCTCTGGGGGATGATCCACAATCACCCGTTCGCGGACGGCAACAAGCGGGCGGGGCTGCATATCGCCTTTACATTCGCGCGCGTCAATGGGCTGGCAATCATCGCGCCGGACGATGCGGTCGTCGAACTTGGCTACGCGGTCGCGGAAGGTCGCTGGGACGAAGCTACCGTGGACGCCTGGCTGCGCCGGTACAGCCAGACCATCATTGAGGAGGTCGCCTGATGCCACGGGGGAAGCCGAAAGGAATCGCTCAGCGCTCGAATCTCGTCGCGGCGGCGGAGTACCGCGCGGCATGGTGGGGCCCGGCGCGCGATGAGCCGTCGGACGAAACACTCGCCCGCGTTCGCCGCTATGTGACGCAGGACCCGGACCGCGAGCGCCTCGCCCGCTTCACGGCGGCGGAAGTGGCGGCGGAGTGCAACCTGCCCCTCCGCGTCGCGCACTACGACCTCGAACGGCTCCGCGATGCGGGCCTCCTGCTGCGTCGCCGCGAGCCGATTGTCGGGCTGGGCGACGAATACGTCTGGGAGCGGGCGCATGGCCGCACCGGCGTCGTTGATCTGCGCGGCACGCGGAGTGCATCGGACGCGCTTCCCGTGGCAGAGGCGGCGCGCTTCCTCGGCATCACGTTTGCGGCGGCGGTGACGCTCGTGCGGGAGGGCGTCCTGGCGATTGACGAGCAGGCAAGTACCGAAACAACGATTGCGGTGCGGCGGCAGGATGTCGCCCGCGCCCGCTGGTGGTTTCGCCACAAGGACGCGCCGTACGCGGAGCGGCAGACGCCGCCCGTCTACGTTGTCCCGGCGCACTGGCAGGAACGGTTAGGCACGCTGAGTGACGAGGAAGTGAGGGAGGGCGCATGAGCAGTAGCAGCATTGCAGTTCCGCCAGCGGGTGGTGACAAGATCGGTGTCGCGGTGCTCGGCGCGACGGGCGCGGTCGGGCAGCGGTTTATCCAATTGCTCGAAGGACACCCGTGGTTCGAAGTGCGTGAACTCGTCGCGTCGGATCGCTCGGTCGGCAAGCGCTACGCGGAGGCGGCGAATTGGCTCGTCTCGCCTGACATTCCCTCCACCGTCGCCGCGTTGCCGGTCAAGGGATTGGACGCGCGGCTCGAATCGCCCGTTGTTGTCTCGTCGTTGCCGTCCGATGTGGCGGGCGATGTCGAGGTGCGGCTGGCGAAAGAGGGGCATCGTATCTTCTCCAACGCCTCGAATCACCGGATGGGCACGGATGTGCCGCTGATGGTTGCGGAGGTGAATCCCGATCACGCGGAGGCGTTGCATGTGCAACGGAAGCGGCTCGGTTCCGAAGGATTCATCATCACGAACGGCAACTGCACGACGATCACGCTCGTCCTGCCGCTCGCGCCGCTGCATCGCGCCTTCGGCGTCGAGGCGGTGATCGTCACAAGTTTGCAGGCGGCGTCCGGTGCGGGCTACCCCGGCGTGCCGTCGCTCGACTTACTAGACAACGTCGTGCCATTCATCGGCGGCGAGGAGGAGAAGTTGCAGGCCGAAACAGCGAAGATGCTCGGCACATGGGAGGGGGGACAGTTCCGCTCCGCGCCCTTCCTGGTGAGCGCGACCTGCACGCGCGTCCCTGTCCGCGATGGGCATACGGAATCCGTCAGCGTCCGGTTGAGTAAGAACGTATCCGCCGACGAACTGATCGCCGCGTGGCGCGCATTCCGGGGCCGTCCGCAGGAACTCAATCTGCCCTCCGCACCGAAGCACGCGGTGATCGTGCGCGAGGAGCAGGACCGCCCGCAGCCAAACCGGGACCGGATGGCGGAAAATGGTATGGCCTCAGTCGTCGGGCGGCTGCGCCCATGCCCAATCCTCGATTGGAAGTTCGTCGTCCTCGGCCACAACACGATCCGGGGCGCGGCAGGTGCGAGCATCCTCAACGCCGAACTCGCCCTCGCCGAAGGGTGGCTGTAGATGACTGCCACCACGGAGCCGATGCTCCTGCCCGCCGTGCTGCGGGGCGACATGGACGGCGCGGCGTATCCGATCCTGCCGCCGCGCAATGCGGACAGCGCGGGTGGCCTGCTCTCCGTCGAGCGTGACCTTTCCGGCGTGGATGGCGCGGCGCTCAAGGCGACGTGGGACGCGCGCCTCGGCAGCCAGGCATTTCCCTATCGCTCCGGCGTCTGGCGCTACCGCGAACTGATCGCGCCCTTCCCGGACGACGCGATCGTCTCCGCACCCGAAGGGAACACGAACCTGTATTGTGGTGAGGGTGAGAATCGCTGCCCCGGCTGCCGGGAGGGCGGGTGCCGCTTGGCAAATTGGGCGGGCGTCGAACGGCTGGCGCTGAAGCATGAAGGCGAGAATCCAACCGCCTCCTTCAAGGATCGGGGGATGACCGCCGCGATTTCCCACGCGCGCTATGCCGGTGCGACGACCGTTGCCTGCGCTTCCAGCGGCAACACCTCCGCCTCGCTCGCGGCCTACGCGTCCAAAGCGGGCATGCGCGCGCTGACTTTCATCCCGGAAGGGAAGATCACGGCGGGTAAACTCGGTCAGACGCTCGCGTACGGCGCGCAAGTCGTCCAGGTGCAGGGCGACTTCGACGCGGCAATGACGCTCGTGCAGGAAGTCGCGGCGACGGAACCCGTCTTCCTCGCCAACAACATCAATCCGTTCCGGCTCGAAGGGCAGAAATCTATCGTCTTCGAGTTGCTCCAGCAGCGGCATTGGGTCGCGCCGGATTGGCTCGTCCTGCCCGGCGGTAACCTCGGCAATACCTCCGCCCTCGGCAAGGCGCTGATCGAGGCGTACGAGTTGGGACAGATTACCAAATTACCGCGCATCGCGACGATTCAGGCGGCGGGTGCGTCGCCCTTCGCGCGGTGGTTCGCGCGCGGCTTCGACCACTACGAGCCGATGCAGGCCGAAACCGTCGCCTCCGCGATCCGCATCGGCAATCCGGTCTCGCGCCACCGCGCCCGCCGCATCATCCAGCGGACGGGCGGCGTCGTCCTTGCCCTGCCGGACACGGATCTGCTGGCGGCGAAATGGCAGATTGACCACGCGGGCATCGGGTGCGAGCCTGCCTCCGCCGCCTCGCTTGCCGGGATCAAGGCGCTGCGGGAGCGCGGCATCATCCAGCCGGGTGACGACATCGTCGGCATCCTCACCGGCCACGTCCTCAAGGACGCCGAGGCGACCGCGCGCATCCACATCACCGGCCCCGATGCCCGCCCGCCCATCATCATCGCCCCTACCCTCGCCGCCGTCCAGCGGGTGCTCGCCGATGGCTAGACGGACAAACCACATGAACCGCAAAGGCGAAAAGAGCGCAAAGGGCGCAAAGGAAATAAAGGAAGAAGCAAGGAAGGTCGTAGACTGCGCAATACGTTTTCGCTCGATAGTGCGTGAAGTAGTCCCTCCTCTTTTTTCTCCTCTTTGCGTCCTTTGTGTCCTTTGCGCCTTTGCGGTTCAATCGGTTTCATCTCCGAAGCGGAGGCGGATTAGGGTGCGGGTGCCGGGGTCGAGTGCGAATCTCGGGCCGGGGTTCGATCACCTCGGGCTGGCGCTGGCGCAATACACGACGATTACGGTGACGGCGGGTGCGGCGGGCGCGCCGACGGTGAGCGGATTGGACGCGCACCTGCTCGCGGGCGCGCCGAACCTCGTTGAATCGGCGATGCAGCGGCTCGCGGAGGAAGCGCGCAAGCGCCTGCCGCCGCACACGCTGCATGTGGAGAACGGTATCCCCGTCGCGCGGGGGATGGGCGGCTCGGCGGCGGCGGTCGTCGGCGGGTTGCTTGCCGCGAATGCGCTCCTGGACGAGCCATTTGATCGCCTCTCGGACGATGTTGATGACCCGCTGCTCGCGATTGCCGCCGCCATCGAGGGGCACGCGGACAATGTCGCCGCCGCGATCTACGGCGGGATCGTCGCGGCGGATGGCGGCATCGCCTTCTCGCTCTCGGACGGGTCGGATTTGCGCGCTGTCCTCTTCGTGCCCGAGACGACGCTGCACACGACCGCCGCTCGTGCCGCCCTGCCGCCGGACGTTCCCCACCGGGACGCGGTGATGAACGTCGGCCACGTCGCGCTGCTCGTCGCCGCGCTGATTGACCGGGAGTACGACGTCCTCAGCCGCTTCATGCGTGACCGCCTCCACGAGCCGTACCGCGCCGCGCTCATCCCCTGGCTCGAACCGCTGATCGGCGCGAGCGAGCGGGCCGGAGCCTATGGCGCCTGCCTGAGCGGCGCGGGGCCGTGCGTCCTCGCCCTCGCCGCGCCCTCGCAGGCAAAAAAGGTCGCCGCCGCCATGCGCGAGACGGCTGCGGAACGCGGCTACGCCGGAAACGTCCTCGTCCTCGCTATTGACGACACTGGCGCGACGGTCACTGAGGGATAGAGGTTGGTCTTGCGAATTGTAACATGTCCGTTACAATACGAGAGTGAGCGAGAAACCGTTCGACATCGAATTGTATGAGACATCTTCGGGAAGCGCGCCAGTTCGCGAATTCCTGCGTGCATTACCGAAAGAGCCGCGCACCAAGTGTGGCAAATACATGCAATTGATGGAATGGCGCGGCTTGGCGATTCCTGCGTCATACATCAAGAAGATTGCTGGAGAGATCTGGGAATTGCGTCCTGAGTACAATGGCGTGGAGTATCGCCTTTTCTTTGGCTGCGAGGGTGCTACCTTCGTCTTCGTTCATGCCATCGTCAAGAAACGGCAGCAAACAGCGCGTGCGGATATTGAAATCGCACAACGACGATTTATCGAATGGAGGTCCAGGAACGATGGCTAGGAAGACGAATTTTGACGAGTGGTTGGAAGAGGAGATGACTGATCCGGAATTTCGTGCCGCGTGGGACGAGATGTCGCCCATGGTGGAATTCGGACTTGCCGTCGCGCTTGCACGGGAAGCACGAGGAATGACACAGGAAGAACTCGCTACGGCGGCAGGCATCAAGCGACCGATGATCGCGCGGATCGAAAAGGGAAATCAGGCTCCAACGATGCCAACCGTGCTCAAATTCGTCCGAGCCTTCGATGCGCCGCTCGAAATTGACCCCAGCGGTCGGATGCGATTCGTCACAAAGAGAACCGCGAAACGCGGACAACCTATCACGGCGCGATGACACTTGAGGAATTGCGACGTATCGCCGCTGAGATCGCGCCGCAACGGGGCTGGGATTTCTCGCGGGTGCGGGATGAGCGAGACCCGGTGCCGTGGGAGTATTCGGACGTTGTGCGCCGGTATCTGCGGCCGGATGATCGGGTGCTGGATGTCGGCACCGGGGGCGGCGAGCGGTTCCTCGCACTCGCGCCCTCGTTCGGTGTCGGCGTCGGTATTGATCCCGATCCGGCGATGATCGAGACGGCGCGGGAGAATACGCCTGCCGCACTCGCGGAGAAGGTAATGTTCATCGAGGGGCAAGCAGAGGCGTTGCCGACGCGCGATACGTCGTTCGATGTCGTGCTAAACCGACATGCGGTGGTGGATGTGGCGGAGGTCGTGCGGGCGCTGCGGCCGGGTGGGTATTTCATTACGCAGCAGGTCGGCGCGCAGAACACGTTTAACATCACGTCGCTCTTCGGCTGCGGGCCGGGGATGGGCGGCCAGCGCATCGCGTCCGATCAGGAGATTCCCGCGCTGGCGGATGCTTTTCAGGAGCGCGGCTGTGCTATCGTCTCGTATGCCACCTATAACGTGCCGTACTACTTCAAGGATGCCGCATCGCTGATCTTCTGGATGCAGGCCGTCGGTGTGCCGCCCCACTTCGACATCGAGGAAGACTGGCGTTCCGTGGATTACTTGCTGACCGAATACATGACCCCGCGCGGCGTCGAGACGAACGAGCACCGCGAACTGCTGATCGTCCGCACGCCTGTGTAGGTGAGATCGTCGGGTGGCGTAGGCTTCAGCCTGCGTCCCTCTCCGGTAGCGCGGGCTTTCCAGTCTGCGACAGAGAACGCAGGCTATAGCCTACGCTACCAAGAATCTCAATGCCAATCCTGAACCACGTTATCCTTGATGAA
>JBPCPB010000319.1:0-4715 GCA_050999735.1 Thermomicrobiales bacterium
CCTTCCCGCCGCCCCCTCCCCCCCCCTCCTCCCCCTCTCCCCCCCCCCCCCCCCCCCCCCCCCCCCCCGACTCTCTGCTCAGTTCCGCTTCCGCCGCGATGTAGCCAAAGGCGAAACGAAAGATACCGGGCGGGGTGGTGTCGTGGATGCGGTGGAAGAGAGCGTCCGCTTCGGTCTGATGGCCATTGTAGTGATACCAGTTACCGACACCATATCCCACTGTGGCGTCCATCAGCGCCTGGTTGTCGCCCATTCCTTTGTCTTTGTCCTGCGGATCGGGCGCGAGGGTCTGCTCCGGGGTCAGCACGCCGGTATAGAGGAGCGTGAGACGGTAATAAGGCCGGTTCTCAACGACCGGCAGATCGGACGTGATTGGCGCGAGGATCGCCGCTGCTTCCTCGGTCGCGCCGAGGCGGCGAAGGGTCATGTAGCGCCAGTGCGTGACGGCAACGAGGGTTTCGGCAGTCGGCGCAAACATGGCGCATTCCTGATAGGCGGTGTGCGCCTGATCGAACGACCCGCGCAGATAGTTAGCGAGGCCGAGGTGATACCAGATCGAGAACTGAAGCGTGTAGGTGTATGACGTGCCGGGTGGCGAACCAGCAGGCAGTTCCGGTTCCGGCGCGCGGCCCGCGACGAGCCGAGCCGCCTCGGTCAGATCGGCGATCGCTTCATCGAAACGGCGCAGGCTGATCAGCCGGTGCCCGCGATAGCGATAGAGCCGCGCATCGTTGGGATACTTGGCGATGCCCTCGGTATAGACGGCAATCGCCTCCCGGAACCGGCCGGTGGCCCCGGTGCGCTGTCCGAGGAGCAAAAGCGCATCCACATCATCCGGCGCGGCCTCATACGCCGCCCGCGTGTCGGCCAGTTGCGCCTCCAACCGCTCGCGCACGTCATCGGGGAAGATCGGTCGGTGGAGCGGCTCGCCCAGGAGCGAGGTCGCCTCGATAGTATCGGCGTTTCCGGCAGTCCGGCGATCCTGATGGGACATGTTTTCTCCTCATCACGAGATTCTTTGTTCACGGCACGTCGCCCAGATCAATGTGTCAATGTGCGGGTAATTTACGAAAGTCGTCCCACCGCGATGTGTTGCAGGAGCGTTTCTGTTGTCCACGTCGCGATGCCGCAGCCCAAGAAATGGTGATCCTGTGTCCAGATGGCGGTCCCGTAGCGCAGTGCGACAGCGACAGTATGCCAATCATCAGGGTCACGCGGGATGCGGTCTCGCGCCTCTGCTTCGTGCCGCCCATAGAGCCGGAGCGGCACCCGCCGTGTGGTGGTGCGTGCCACAGTCTCGGCCTCGTCCCTCGTCCGTGAGGCGCATATCGTGTACCCGCTGCGGCAGGTATTTCTCGGCCTCGCCCCACGTATACGCGGCGATCAGGATGCGTAGGCGTGGATGTCCGAAAAGGGCACGCCCGCGTTCTCGGAGCAGTTCACCCACGAGGATGTTCGCATCCACCGCGAGCGAGAACGGAGATGCGGGGGTCGGGATGCTCAACGGCGTGATGAGGCGGTACGCCGCGAGGCGTCAAAGCGGTCAGCGAGTTCGCTCTCGGTCAGACTGTTCTCCGCAGACACTGCATGCACAAGGTCCGTGAAAGCGTCGAGCGCGGCGCGCGCTTCCCCTTGCTCGGACGGCGAAACGGCACCGGTGAGGTGCGCGAGAATCGCTTGCTCCTCATTGTCCTTATCGCCCTCGACCTGAGACAGCACGATGGGATCGCGGTGCGCGATCCGCGCGGCGATCGTCGCTACCGCAGCCTTCAAATATCGAACGTCGCGCGCGAGCGCTGCATAATCCGCTTCATCGTGCGGGTGGGCGCTCAGTTCGTCCGGTTGCGCGTTCATCGGATTCACACCCCTTGCGTTGGCTGGTAGCCAGCACTGGCGCTACCGGCACATTTTACCGCATCTGTCTCTTTACGTCTTAAGTCGCATAAGGAAACTTATGCGACAACGACGTCTATTAGACCCCGGTCACACTCCCCTTGTGCCACGCGGTGAGGCCCGTCGTCAGCAGTTGCAGCGCGGAGTCGAGACTTTCCTTGCCGCCCTCACCCCGGACATTGACGGAGACGAGACCGTAGCCATGTACCTTGCCGGTGTTGAGGACAGTGCGGATCGCATCCAGCACCGCGTCCATGTCCGGGCCGTTCGGCTCGACGGTGCCGTGATTTGGGACGTAGCGCTCGTCCAGCACGTCCTCATCAATATGGAGGTAGATCACGTCGCACTTCGCGGCGAGGGCATCAATCGCTTCCTGCATCGGCACGCCGGGGCGACCCAGCTCGATGGCGGCAATGGTCACGTCCGTTGCCTCGATCAGGGTGCGCTCCTTCGGATCGAGGTTGCGGACATCCACCATGACGATCCGGTCGGTCGGGATCGGCGCGTCCAGCCCGGTGATCGCGCGCCAGTGCGGGAACGCCAGCCCCGCCGAGACTGCGACGGGCATCCCGCCGATCATGCCGGAGCGCGTCGTTTTCGGTGTGTTGAAGTCGCCGTGCGCGTCGAACCAGACGAGGCCAATTTTCGCCGTTGCTCCATACCGCTGCTCGAAGCCGGCGAGGACACCGACGAGGGCATTGCAGTTGCTTCCCGTGACGAGCACATTGCCGTCTTCTCGCAGCGCCGTTGCGACTGCTACCGCGATGTTCGCGCCGAGGTGGGCGATCGTCGTCACCGCGTCCGCGCTCTGCTCCGCTGGCGACGGAACGGCGACCGGGCCGGTCAGATCAATGCCCGCGCTGCGCAACTGGTCGTACAACCCCGCGCGCACATACGCGGCGGGCGCTTCGTCGTACCCGGACGATTTGTCGGAATCGTATGGTGGGACCGTGATCGCACGCAGTTTCATTGTCCTTCTCCCTTCCTTTTGGTAGCGTAGGCTTCAGCCTGCGTTCTATGGGAGGGACGCAGGCTGAAGCCTACGCTACCACATTCACGTTCAGTGGTGATTGTACACCGGCTGCCCGGCCCCTACCGTCTTTATTGGTAGGTTTGGAATCGGTTCTTAGTGTTATTGGAGTCGGGAAGGTATGGTCTGAAGGGATATGTCATCCTTTTTCTCTACGCGGTCACCATGTGCCCTCCTACCCTTCCTGAAACACAGAGGGTGCAAGAGGAGCGTATCGTGATGTCTGTTCCCATTCTCGATGCGCATGCACAGCGGTATCTCGCGGCGCACCGCGTCGCCCGGATGACGACGGTGGACGCCGCCGGGCAGCCTTCGATTGTGCCGATCTGCTATGCGACCGATGGCCGGATGATCTACAGCGCGCTCGACGCGAAGCCAAAACGGGTCTCCCCCACCGCCCTTCGGCGTGTCCGCAATATTCTTGCGAACCCGGCGGTTGCGCTCGTCGTGGATGACTATGCGGAGCAATGGGCGGATTTATCGCATCTGATCGTCCACGGCACGGCCTCGCTCATCGCACCCGGCGTGGACGAGCACGAGGCGGCAATCGCGCTCCTGCGTGATAAGTATCCGCAGTACGCGGCGATGCCAATTGAGGCGCCGCCGGTGATCGCGATCCGGCCCGATGCGGCGCACTTCTGGGCAGCATCGCCGGATGCCGACGAGACCGGGGCGGAACCGCCGCGCGATCTCGACTTTGACTCGCTCGTGCGCGGGCGTCGCTCCGTACGCGCCTTCCGGCCCGATCCCGTCCCGCGTGCCCTGATTGAGCGGGTGCTCGGCGCGGCCCGCTGGGCGCCTTCCCCGCATGGGCGGCAGCCGTGGCGCTTCGCCGTCATCACCCGCCCGGCGGTCAAGGCGCGCCTCGCCGACGCGATGGGCGAGACGTGGCAGGCAACGCTGGCGATGGACAATGAGCCGCCGACGGTCGTCGCGCAACGCCTCGCAAACTCGCACGCGCGCATCCGCGACGCGCCGGCGCTGATTCTCCTCTGTCTTTACACGGCGGACCTCGATCACTATCCCGATCCCGACCGACAGGCGGCGGAAACGACGATGGCGATCCAGAGCCTCGGTGCGGCGGCGCAGAATCTGCTCCTCGCCGCTTATCGCCTCGGCCTCGACGGCGGCTGGATGTGCGCGCCGCTTTTCTGCCCCGACACCGTGCGGGACGCCCTCGATCTCCCGCCCGCGCTCATCCCGCACGCCCTTCTGCCGCTCGGTTACGCTGCCAAAGACCCGAAGCGCCGCCCGCGCCTACCGCTTGATGACCTCGTCGTCCGCTGGGCATGACGGACGCAACCGATCGTCATTTCACCATTGACGCGCCACCGCCATCAATGTATATTGATGGAAGTCGAAGTGATTGTCATCAATGTGAAAGTGAGCAGACGTGATCGCGACCAGCCAGCGTCTCCACCGCCGCCGGGAACAGGAAGTGATACGGGGTATCGCGCAGGCGGCGCTCGCGGAAGGCATCGGGACGTTCGCGCTCGTCTTCGTCGGGACGGGTGCGGTGATCATTGATGCGACGACGAATGGCGCCGTGACGCGTGTCGGCATCGGGCTAACGTTTGGTCTGATCATCTTCGTGATGATTAGCGCGGTCGGGCACATTTCCGGCGCGCACTTCAACCCCGCCGTGACGCTCGCTTTCGCCGCCGCCCGCCATTTTCCGTGGTCGCGCGTCGTGCCCTATCTGCTGGCGCAGTGCGGGGGTGCGATAGGGGCAAGTCTGCTCCTGCGGGGCATGTTCGGCAACATCGCGCATCTCGGCGCGACGCTGCCGCGT
>JBPCPB010000019.1:0-14195 GCA_050999735.1 Thermomicrobiales bacterium
CAGCACAGAGGACACAGAGGACACGGAGAGCACAGAGAAGAGAAAAAAAAGTATTTCCTCCGTGTCCTCTGTGTCCTCTGCGGTCTCTGTGCTGTAGCTCTCCTTCTCGTTTCCTGGCGGTTCATCCTTCGGTAATGGAGAAAGGATCGCCGCGTGCATCTCGGCTTCATCGTCCCGCGCGATTTGCGCGAGGTCTCGTACCCCGAACTGTGCGCGTGGGCGAAGGAACACGGCTTCGCCTTTGTGGATACGCACAAGGTGCTGCCGGACGGTGGGCAGGTCGCTGCCGCCGCCGGGCTGTATCCCGGCGTGCCGACCGTGACCGCACCGACCGCCAACGAAATCTTTGCATCGGATCGCGGCGTCCGGGATGGCGCGGTTCGCACGCTGATCGAGTATTTTGAGCAGGCATCGCGCCAGGGCATCACCGTCTGCCTCGGCATGCTCAACAATGTTGACCCGACGATCACGCTGGCGCAGAACTTCGACCGCTTCGTCGCGACATGGGGGCCGGTGGTCGCGGCGGCGGATCGGTTCGGCATCCGCATCGCGCTGGAGCCGTGGTTCGGCTGGGGTCGCAACCTCTGCTATTCCCCGGAAATGTTCCGCCGCGTCTTTGCCGCCTTCGATTCCCCCGCGCTCGGCCTCTGCTTCGATCCTTCCCATTTCGTCTGGATGGGCATTAACCACATGCGCGTCCTGCGCGAGTTCGCGCCGCGCATCTACCATGTGCATGCGAAAGATACGGAGATCATCACGGACGGCCTGTATGAATACGGTCTCCTCGGTCGCATCTTCACCGAGGGACATCGCACGTCCGGCTGGTGGCGCTATCGCCTGCCCGGCTACGGCGTCGTCAACTGGCGGCAGGCGCTCGCCGCGCTCTGCGAACATGGCTACGACGGCGCGGTCTCCATCGAGCACGAAGACCCAATTTACGAAGGCTCGGAAGAGAAAGCGCAGCGCGGCTTGATTCTCGCACAGCGGTACTTGGAGCCGTTCATTGCCTGATATTTTTTACGATCGTGATGACGTGTTATCTCGTAGGGGCGGTTCGTGAACCGCCCTCCCCGGGTCATCCGGGCCTTTCTCCGCGCGCCTTGTCGCCGCAAAAGGGCGGTTGTACTTTGGCGCGACCGCCCCTACGAAACGATGGCAGAGCCAAGTACCGCGACACGATCAACCGTGAAAGGGGCGCGGATCTCTCAGTCCGCCGCTGCCGCAGCGCCTTCCAGCACGAGCGACTCAAAATGCGTCGGGTCGTCGAAGGGGCCGCACATCGCGAGGTGCAGGCGCTCCGGTTTGAAGAGGTCATTCGCGACGCGGAAGACATCGTCCGCCGTCACGGCATCCACCTCAGCGCGGCGTTCATCCGGCGTTCGCACGCGGCCGCGCAGCAGTTCCTGCCGGATCACGTCCATCGCGACCCCTGCCGAGCCTTCCATCGCGAGCAGGATGCGTCCCTTCAACCCTTCCTTGCCCATACTCAGTTCTTCGAGGTTGATCGGTTCCTCGGCCATGCCGAGCATCTCTTTGCGGATCGAGACGAGCGCCTGATCGAGCCGGTTGAGATCCATGCCGCCACGCGCGACGTACAGCCCGGTGTCCGTGTACGGATCGGGTGACGCACCAACGTAGTAGCAGAGTCCCTGCTTCTCCCGCACCTCGATAAAGAGCCGGGAGGACATCGTGCCACCGAGCACGGTGCTCAATACATTGAGCGCGGCTTCATCCGGGTGGCCAATGGGCAGGCTTGGCACACCGAGGCAGAGGTGCGCCTGGCCGGTATCCTTCGTGTACAACTGCACGCGGGCGTTCGGCTGCACGCCCGTTGCGGGGATCGGCGGCGGCGCGCCGCCGCCGGGGAGTTGCGCCATCCACTGCTGCACGGCGTCGAGCGCGTCGGCCTCGTCCACTTTTCCGGCGATGGAGACGACCATGCTGCCGGTATGGTAGGCCATCTCCATGTAATCGGTGAAGGTCGTGCGGGTCATCGCCGGGATCGTCTCATCGGTGCCGAGCACCGGGCGACCGAGCGGGTGGTTCGGGTACATCATTTCCTGGAATGTCCGGGGAGCGAGGGCCATCGGTTGATCCTCGTACATGCGGATTTCCTGAATGATCGTCCCCTTCTCGCGCTCGATTTCGTCCGGGTCGAATTTCGACTGGAAGAGCATATCCGTCAATACGTCCAGCCCGACCTTGTAATGCTCCGGCGCGAGGCGGGTATAGTAGGCGGTCATTTCCTCGGAGGTGAAGGCATTGAATTGGCCGCCCAAGCCGTCAATCAGGCTGGAGATGTCGCGCGTCGTCGGGCGGCGCTCGGTGCCCTTGAAAAACATGTGCTCCGCGAAGTGCGCGACGCCATTGTTTTCCGGCGCTTCCCATCGCGCGCCGACGCCGACACCAATCACGACGGTCACGGAAGTCGCGGCGTCCATCGGCGTGATGTAGACGCGCAACCCATTATCGAAGACGTGCTTGTGATATTCGATAGCCATTGCGGATTGTCCTCTCGCGCTCATGCAGCGCGACTGCGCGCTGCTCTGGCGATTGTACCGCGTAGGGCGAACGTTGTCGTCGTGTGTCCTTAACGACCCCCGCAAAGCATCGCCACGCAAGGGATGGCGCACGCCGCGCGGGTCGCAGAAATTCCGTAAACCCTGTTAACGACCTCACCCCCTGCTCCCTCTCTATTGCGATGGAGCGGGGGCAGGGGGCCGGGCAATCGAATCCCAATCCGTGCCGTCATACGTTCGTCGGTCAGCGTCTCATCTGACCGATGCGTTAGGAAATGCCCTGCAATACATCGAGATAATGAGGGTTGTACATGATGCCCAGGATGTTCCCGAACGGATCGACCACCGAAGCGGTCGTGAACCCCTCCCCGCGTTCTGTGAGCGCCTCATGCTCCTTCGCCCCCATTGACAGCAACCGGTCGAGGGCTGCGGGCAGGTCGGCGACGTGCCAGTATATGATGGCGCCGGCCGGGCCGGTCGCCGCACTGTCGGGCGCGTATCTGCTGTCGATGAGGCCCAGCTCGTGCTGGTAGTCGCCGATCCGGAACTCGATATACCCCGGTGGGTCGGGCGGCGCCGGCCGGATGAAGTACGGCTCAATACCCAACAGCTCGGTGTACCAGCGCTTCGCCGCCGCCAGATCAGCCGCGTAAAACGAGACGGTGGTCAGTCCTCGTAACATATAGCATGTGCCTCCTCATTTCTTTCCATAATCCGATCAGCATACGGGTGGGCATCACCCGTATGCTTCACACCCCGAGGCTGTTACTCTACTGCGGTGGCCGCATCATCGTCAACGGCATGCCATCCGGTGCGGGCACCGTGAAGATCTCACCGAACGGTTGGGATTCGATCACGCCCGCTTCCACACCCCGGCTCACCATGGCGGCGCGCAGATTTTCGAGTTCCTGCGTGTAGAAGTAGAGTTCGATCTCGCCGACTTTGGAGGGATCCGGCGCGGTGAAAATGCTGAAGGGGATGCCACCCTCGGCTGGCGCGAACATGCGGAAGGTCGGATTATTTTGCCATTCGGGGACGGGCACGAAGCCGAGTTGCTCCGTGCAGTAGCGATACGCGGCGTCAATATCGGCGACATAGAGCAGGGCGAAAGAAAGAGTCGGTGCGGCGGTTGTCGTGGTCATCGTGGTTGCCTCCTGGCTTGATTTCCGGCAACAACCCCGGTGGTTGCTGCGTCTGAAACCACGATACCAGCAGATCGTGACACCATTATGTCAGTAGTGAAAGGGAAGCGCGATGATGGTCAAGAAGCGCCGCCGCTTCCGCCGCGATCTGCTCCCGCAGCGACTCCGGTTCGAGCACATGCACATGGCTACCCCAGCCCAGGAGCCATGACAGAATATCGCGCTCCTGCCGCACGGTAAGCGTGACGAGCAGACCATCCGCCGTCTCTTCTTCTGCGACGGTGAAGTATGAGCGCGACTCGCGTACCCAGCGCGCCGTCTCATGGTCAAACAACGCGCGTACGACCATAGTACGGTCCGTATCCGGCGGTCGCTGCCGCGTCGTGAAGGTCGGCGAACGAATGAACGTCCAGTCGAGTGATTGGCGTTCTTCGATCCGGTCGAGGCGGAAGGTGCGCATGCCTCGCCGCATGTGGTCGTATCCGGTGAGGTGCCACCGTCCGCCGACATGAATGAGGCCGTAGGGATCAACCTCGCGGTAGACTGGCGGTTCCTGCTCGCTCGGAATGCGCGCTGTGTAGCGGAAGCGGATGGCCGTGCGGTCGAGGATCACGCGGCGCAGGTGCAGGAGCGTCTCGTGCTCCGCCGGATCGCCGGGCGCGAAGAAGCGGATGCTCTCTTGCAGATCGCGTACCTCGCCGCGCAATTTCTCCGGCAGCACGCCTTCGATCTTCGCCGCCGCTGACTGCGCCGCCGCGCGGTACTGCGCGTCGAACTGCTGCGCCATCACATCGCTCCCGAGTAGGAGCATCGTCGCCTCATCCGTGCGGAACGAGAGCGGTGGCAGAAAGTACCCTTCCATCAGTGCGTAGCCCCGCCCCGGCACCGCGACCACCGGCACCCCCGCCTCCGAGAGCGCCTCCATATCGCGGTAGATCGTCCGTTTGCTCGTCTCGAATGTCGCGGCCAAATCCTCCGCGCGCCGCTTCCCCGCCCGCTGCAATTCCAGCACAATCGCCAGTAGCCGATCCGTCCGATTCATCACACCCTCTCGAAACGAAGCACAGAGAGCACAGAGGACACAGAGAACGCAGAGAAGAGAAAGAGTTCTATTCTTCTTTCGTGTTCCTCTGTGTTCTCTGTGCTCTCTGTGTTCTCTGTGCTTGATTTGTTTTTCGTCAACGATTCAGGACCTTGCGGATGAGGAAGTCGTCGGTACGGTGGGCGTCGTCAATCATTGTGGAGATTTTGCGCCAGCCGTGACCCTCGCCGGGGTAGGTGTGATATTCCACGTCTTTGCCCGCTTTGCGGAGGGCGTCCACCATGGCGTTCATCTGGCTCGGGTGGCAGACGATGTCCTCCTCGCCTTGCAGGATCAGGAGCGGTTCTCGGACATTGGCGACGTGATGGATCGGGCTGCGATCCACATACAAATCGCTGTTCCGGCTCGGCGCGCCCATCAGTTTCGCCATGTAGTGCCGCTCGAAGATCCATGTCTTGTCCGTGAAGGTGCTGAGGTCCGCGACGCCGAAGCGGCAGACACCCGCGCGGAAGAAGTCGGGCGCTTTGGTCATGCAGATCAGCGTGCTGTAGCCGCCCGCCGAGCCGCCCATCGCCACGACCTTGCGCGGGTTCGCCAGCCCCTGCCCGATCACCATTTCCGCGCCCGTCACATAATCGTCGAGGTCGCCGCCGCCCCAATCGCCGTAGAGTTTCTCCATGAAGGCGCGGCCATACCCCTTGCTGCCCCGGTAGTTCGGTTGCAGGACGATCCAGCCGCGCTGCGCCATGTACTGCACCTGCGGCATCCAGTTGTACATCGTCTGCCCGACCGGGCCACCGTGGATCGAGACGACGAGCGGATGATCGCCGGATACGGTCTCGCGCGGCGTAATCAGTTGGCCGTGGATTTCGAGGCCGTCGCGACTCGTCCATTGAACGGGTTCGGGCATGATGAGGTCGCCGCTGAGAATGCCGCCCGTCGCGCTCTGCGTCAGCGGTTGCCGCGTCGAGCCATCCGCCGCGTGGACGTAGATGTCTCCCGGTTGGAGGGGACTGCTGAAGACATAGACGAGATGCTCCGCATCCAGCCACGCGACATTGTCATGGACGCCGGGCGCGGCGGTCAGCTGGCGCGTCGCGCCGTTTTCCCAGATGCAGACCTGCACATTACCGTCGTCATTGCGCGTGTAGGCGATTCGCCGCCCGTCCGGTGACCACGCGGGCGAGGCGTGCTGATGCGCTTCGTGGACGAGCCGTTCCGCGCCGCTCCCATCCGCATTCATCACCCAGAGGTTGCCGAAATCGTTCTCCCGGTCGGCGATGAAGGCGATCTGCTGGCCGTCCGGCGACCAGACGGGATAGTTGTTCGTCACCCGGCTGCCGCCCGCGACGACCTTCGCGCCGTTCCCCTCCACGTCCGCGACGACAATCGCCAGTTCGTCCCACGGCATATCGTAGTGCGGCCACTGGCACCACAAGAGGCGCGTGCCGTCCGGCGACCACTTCGGTTCAAGGACGTATTCGTCGCCCCGGCTCACTTTGCGTGCCCACGAACCATCGAGCGCGGCGATGTAGATGTCCACATCCTCGCCACGCTCCGCGACGTAGGCGACGCGCGACCCGTCCGACGAAACAGTAGGTGAGTGGTGGTTGCCCGGCCCCTCGTCAATCTGCCGCGCCTTACCGCCCTGGGCAGGCACGACGAACAGTTTGCCATCTTTCCGCGAGGCGAAGACGATGCGCGTGCTGTCCGGTGTCCAGGCGATGGACGAGGCCTGCCGCTGGCTTGGGTCCGGCCCCTGTATCGCCGGATCGTCGCTCAATTGCAGGGGCATCCCGCCCGCCACCGGCACGGCCATCAAATCCACCCGCCCGTCGTACACCCGGCTGTAGGCGACCAGCCGCCCATCCGGCGACGGTCGCGGCGTCGCATTCGTCGGGATCATCGCATACGCCGCCGGGGTGAACGCCGCTTCCCACCGCCCCGGCTCCCGGCTCCAATGTCGCTCGCTGCTCATATCGTCGTCCCTCCGCTTTTCATTCCTCACGCGATGACAGGGTCAAAGTGTATCGCAATCCCATCGGCAGATGCGCGCGGACGGTTCATACATCGCCTGAACGGACTGCTCGCGACTGGCGGCTGTAGTGCCACGCTGTGAGGCAAAACAAGATGCCCCCGATCAACCACCATGGATCCCAGAGCACGAGATGCCAGCGGGCAGCCAGTGGGCCAAGTCCCGCCGGGGTGCTGACCACGCCGACCACCATGAGTGCATGCTGAACAAGGCTCGCCGCCCCCTCGTAGCCGGCCATCATCGCGCCTGCACCCCAAGCGGCGGTGAGCAGCAGCCAGCGGGGAAGCGCCCGGCCCCATGGCCGCACAAGCGCCAGGGCGAGCAGACCGGCGATAATCTTCAGGGCGCCGGTACCCCAGAGAATCGCGATCCATGTCGGATCGCGGGCGAGGACGGGTCTTGTAATGGCGGGAGCGTTAGTGGAAAC
The DNA here is from genome assembly GCA_050999735.1 of Thermomicrobiales bacterium. Taxonomy (GTDB): domain Bacteria; phylum Chloroflexota; class Chloroflexia; order Thermomicrobiales; family JALYUS01; genus JALYUS01. The sequence goes on from JBPCPB010000019.1 coordinate 7,166, forward strand.
ACCTGCGGTTCCCCCCGCAGCCCAGTAGAAACTGAGCGCGGCGAACACGAATGCCCAAGCGCACGCCGCATAGCCCGCCCATGCCGCCGACCGTGCGGTCATCGGCGACGCCGCACCCGCCGTTGCTTCGCCTGGCCGCTGTTCAGCGGTTGCGGCATCGGTTGGTTTATCGAACGCTTGCTGTTGCATGCCAACTCCTTCTTTATGGCATCAGCGCCCAATGGTGACGATGGTGAAGGCTTCGGCGAGGGGCAGGTCAGCGGGGGCGCCAGCGGTACCGTCGCGTTTGCGGAAACGTTCGGGGAGGGCGGTGGGATCGGCGGTCTGACTGACGTGGGCGAGGCGGGCGGCGACTTTGCGCTCGAAGGTGGCGGCAATGTCCACGTACGCATCCGCGATCGCGCTGGCGAAGAGCCAGACCGCGCCGACTTTGTGCGTCGTCAGGCCGTCGCGCAGTTGTTGCGGGAAGGCAAGCGGATCGCGCGCGAGGGGGTAGATCGCGTCGAGCGTCGCGCGGCCAACGGTGCGATGATCGCGATGGCTGATGTAGCGCGGCAGCGAGTCTACCGGATCGAACGTGAAGACGACCTCCGGCTGCCAGCGACGGATGCCGCCGACGATGTCGCGCAAGAGCGGCTGTGTATTCTCAACCTCGCCATCCGTGTAGCGCAAAAAGGCGACGTCCGCGATGCCGAGCAGACGGGCCGCCTCACGCGCTTCCGCCTCACGACGTATCGCCACCGCACGCGCATCGGCGGCGGGATCGCCGGAGCCTTTGTCGCCCGATGTGACGAGCAGGAGCCGAACCGTCGCGCCGGTGTCAATCGCGCGTGCGAGCGTCCCGGCGCACCACGCCTCGATGTCATCGGGATGCGCGGCGATCGCCATGATCGAGCGGGCATCCGGCGGGTCAATAATCGGCATCGTGGCTTCTCCTTTCGCACACGGGCGCGGTTTCCGTCCGCTCTCCCGTTGCACGCCGTCTCTCCCCGTGCATGATGAATGATCCACGCCACGTTGTCACCACCGGAAAACTACCGATCTCGACACTCCGTTGATGATCGCGTATCGTGCGCTCGTGGGAAACGGGAAATCAGGAGGCGGAGATTCATATGCGTAGCCGACGTACACTGCTCGTCGCACTCGTTCTGTGCCTCGTGCCGCTGGCAACAACTGTCAGTGCGGCGTCCACCTTCGCCAGCCCGGCGTTCGAGACGCAATGGAAGCAGGGAGAAGCGCTCGCGCCGAACTTCTGGGGGCCGCTCGCCAACGCGACGGATGGCATCACGGAGGAATATCTCTATAGCGGCACGAACAAGACGCGGCTCGTCCAGTACTTCGATAAAGGACGGATGGAACGCTACGACGGCGTTACGAACACACCGGAGGTGCGCGTCACCAATGGTCTGCTCGCCACGGAAATGGTCAAAGGCCAAATCCAGATCGCGGACGACCAGTTCATGCCGCAGCCACCACCCGACATCGCTATTGCGGGCGATCCCGGTGGCTCCGCCGCGACCTACGCGGACCTCAGCACGAAGGCGGTGGGGTTGCTCGCGCCTGCGGCAAGCAAAATCGGCCAGGTCTCGAACGACACGATCCAACCGTCCGGCGATCTCGGCAATGTCGCGCTCCCGCCGATTCCCCAGACGACGATCACGGTGTTTGACGGCGCGACGAAGCATAATGTGCCCGGTGCGTTCGCCCAATATCGCGACCGGGCGGGTTTATCAAGCATCGGCTATGCCATCTCCGAACCGTTCCACGCGACGGTGAAGGTGGCGGGCGCATCGAGTTTCGTCATGATTCAGGTCTTTGAGCGCCGCGTGCTCACCTATACCGATACGAATCCTGACCCATACAAAGTCGAGATGGGCAATATCGGCCAACACTACTACCACTGGCGCTATGCGAGCAGCGCGCCCGTCCCCGCAACGGGGAACGCGACGGGGAACGCACCGGCGACCAGCGCGACGGCGCCGCCCACGGCGGATCAGATGGACCCCTTCGGCCCGCCCGCGCCACTGACGCAAATGTACACGGATCCGCAAGGGCGGTTCGCACTCAAGTACCCCGCTGGCTGGCATGTGGATGCGACACTCGGCATGCGCCATGCCGTCGGCCTGGCGGGGCCATTCACCACGCTGGAGATGACGCTGGACATCATCGGGCAGGCCCCCACCTTGAGCGACGAGATTGACGCATTCAAGGCGGGATGGGTGGCGCAAGGCGTGGGTGCAACCTTCTCTCAGGAAGCAACCCGCGATGGGCAGATCGGCGGCGAACCGGCAAAGTTCTACACCGCGCTCCTCTCCTTCACGCGCGACGGGCAACCCGTCACGCTCAATGTACTGTTCGCGGATGCCTTCCACGGGAGCGACGCCTATGCGTTTTTCGCCTTCTCCGGTGGCGCGCAACTCGCACGCCTCGGCGATATCAACGCGATGATCGGATCGCTCGCATTCCTGAAATAGCGAGCCTCGCACGGTAGGATGCTGCCTGAGAGCGGAGGGGGTTGGTATCTCCCCTCCGCATTCTCTTTCGGCTCACTCCCTAAAAGTAGTGGTCACGCAGCGCGCCATCGTAGCGGCCATCGCGCAGGCAGCAGTGCTTGAAAGCGGCGGCCCGATCCGCACGGACAGAGGTCATCACGACCCAACTTCTCGGTCAGTTCCTTGTCGCCGTGGACGACGCGGTCGCCGCGCTTGACGTGCGTCTCGGAGGGGAATCCCCGGCGTCGTTTACTCGTCGGCTCAAAAGCCGTGGCAGTCGTCGCGGAAGGTTTGCGGTTTCACGATACACCCCCTTGGCTCAATGATCGTCGCTCGCCCGCTGGTCGGGCGCCGCAGTGTAGCACAGGCATAAAAAGGCGGCGGTTGGGGAACCGCCGCGAAAAAGGGGAGGAGGAAGGAAGGAATAATCGAGAGAGTAACGGGGCCAGGAACGATCAACAACTCCGGTGTGTGGCAGGTGGGTGCGGCTCCCTGATTTCCGTCCATCGCCGTCAACCGCGCTGGCTCCGTCAGGTATCAGTATTGCGCGGCCAGATGAGTGCGATGTGAACCGATTCTGAAATCGCGCTGAAGATTTCCCGATGGGCAACGGGATTGACGCGCGACCATGCTGCGGTACGCTGCGGTCGCGGCTGCCGACGATGACATGTGCGACAGAGAGGAGACGCCGAATGTCCACCCCTGATTCCACCGAGAGCGAGCGAGTGAAAGAGGCAACCCGCCGCCAGTGGGCCGAGCGTGCCGCGTCCTGGCGGGAGATGACCGGCGCACGCGGCACGATGTGGCACGCGGCCACCGATCTGATGATTGCCGCCCTCGCTATCCGCCCCGCTATGCGGGTGCTCGATGTGGCGTGCGGGCCGGGTGAGCCGGCCATCTCCATTGCCGCCGCCATCGCCCCAGACGGATACGTCACGGCGACCGACCTTACACCGGAGATGCTCGCCACCGCCGAGGAGAATGCCCGCGCACGCGGCGTCATGAACATCACCTTCCGGCAGGCCGATGCCGAGGCGCTTCCCTTCCCCGCTGGCTCCTTCGACGCGGTGACGTGCCGCTTCGGCGTGATGATCTTTCCCGACGTGCAGCGGGCGCTGGGTGAGATGCGACGGGTGCTCGCGCCGGAGGGCCGCGTCGTCTGTATGGTGTGGGGACCGCCGGAGCAAAACGCCCAGATGCGCCCGCTCGCCGTGGTGCGGCAGTACGTGGACCTGCCGCCGCCCGCGCCGGGCGAGCCGCATCGCTTCCGCTTCTCCGAGCCGGACGCGCTGGCGGAACAACTGCGGGCGGCGGGCTTCCGCGCGGTCGAAGGCGGACTGCATCATGTCGCAATGCAGTGGCGTGGGACAGCGGTGGAGCAGTGGGAGGCGCTGCGACGGAACAATCGCCGGATAGCGGCAGCCATCGCCGCGCTACCGGAGGAGCGACAGGCGGCGTTGACCCGCGACGTGCTGAACGCCATTCGGGCCGAGGAGGATCGCGCGGGCGGCGGCACGGCGGCGGTTGTGCTGGCAACTGCCGCGCGATAACGATCGCCCGTGTCCGCGCTCCCGTCGTGACGACGTTGTCAGCGGAGGGAATGCCTTCCGACGCTTCCACGTCATCATCACCCGCCATAATCGTAGCGAGGTCAATCCACATTCGGGTGGAGCGGCGTCTACCATCGGTTGGGAGCGACAGAATGATGAGCGACGAGCATTCCCTCCTTCATCGGGATATGGGGGATATGACGACGGCGAGCGGAACGGACGCGGGGCGTCGGTCGTACCGGAGCACCGTCCATCGCATCGCGCACGCCCGTCTGCGCGACGAACTGGCGACCGGTCTGTGCGGCACAGTTGCGGCGTGGGTCGCACTGCGGGAAACGACGGCGAACTGCGCGCTGACGACGACGGAATCCGCGCTGCTGCTGCGGAGCCTCCTCGCAGCCGCGGGGCAGACCGATCCGCAACACTGAGCGGAAAAGATGCGTCGGAACGGTGCTGTTTATCCCGGTTCGCTCGCGCGCCGCACGTCGTCGAGGAAGGCGAGCAGTTCTTCCTCGCTATCCGCCACGTATTCCAGCGGCACGGCGAGCATTGGATTGAGTTTTGCTCCCAGGAACGATGCCCGTGTGTCGGTCATCAGGCCGATCAATCGTTTGCCCGGCATCGCCAGTTCCTTATGCGCGTATGCGATACCCAATTCCACCGCCGCTCCCTCGTCCGGCACGCGCCCGTCGAGGATGAAGAGGAGAATGTCCGCCGCGAAGACATGCTCTTTGTCTATCTGGAAGATGGCATCGCGGCGCTCCTCCGGCGTCATCGCGTCGTAGGGCGGCTTGTCCCGCTCGACACCATCGCGCTGGGGCAGAAAGACCGTGAAGCCCATCGTTTCCAGCCGAGCGGTCAGGTCCTCGTTGAAGCGGCGCTCGGCGGCGCTGAAGAGCGGGCCGGCGAAGTAGATCAGCATTGCCATCACCGCCCCTGAGATGCCGCGCGGAGGAAGGCGAGAATACGTTCCCGCGTTTCGCCTACCTTTTCCGGGGTGCGGCAGTCCGGCGCGAGACACGTCGCGTTGGGCGCTTCCGCGCAGATGCGCTCCGCGATCGCGGTCGGGTGGAATTCGTCGGTGCCGGGGAGAATCAGGAGCGGTGCGGGGCAGGTGTGGATGAACGACTCGTCCACACTCATGAACGCGCCGTGCGCGCCCCACATCTGGTCATCGTATGCCCGGATAATGCGCTCGTACGCGCCCAGATCGAGCGCGAGCGCTTCATCACGGAACGCCGGGTCGGCGGCGATGCGGGCGGCGAAGGGGCCGCCCACGTTGTTCCGCACAAAGAGCGGATTCGCCACTGCCGACTCCACGACCGCGCGCATGCCGCCGCTTCTGCTCGCGGCAATCGTCGGCTCGAACATCTTGAAGAAGGTATGGCGGGTGTTGACACCGGCGAACAGGCCGACCGGGTCCTGTCCCACGGCGGCGATCACACGGTCAGGGGCTTCCTGGATGAAGCGCAGGACGTACGCGACGCCAATGCACCCACCCCAGAGCAGGGTGCGCTCCACGCCCACCGCATCGAGCACGGCGAGTTGATCGGCGACGTGATCCGCCCAAGTCGGAGCGGCAAGTGGCGCGGGAGAGTGCTCGGCATTGCGCTGGTCCATGCCGATCACCATAAAGTCGTCGGCAAAATCGAAGGGGTTGATGGCGCTGCGCGCCCAGAAACTGATCTGGCTGTTGATACCGCCGGGAGCGAAAAGGAGGAGCGGAACACCCCGCCCATGGACTTCATAGTAAATGCGCGCGCCGTCAGGCCGATTGACGTGAGGCATGGTGTCTCCTTCGTTTCAGTGCAACATCTCCCGGTCGTTGGAAGCAGTATAGCAATGACGAGCGCGGGCGCGCCTTGACGAGACGTGCAAGACCGCATACGATACAGTCAATGCGCGGGTAGCTCAGTGGATAGAGCGTCTGCCTCCGGAGCAGAAGGCCGTGGGTTCGAGCCCCTCCCCGCGTACCACTCTTCCCCTTGTATAGCAAGCGAATCGTGCGGACGTGTCGTAGGTTGTGCAACGCGCGTATTTCCTATGTACCGCCTACGGACCCGAAATTGGTTCGTTGCGCTAGAAAGCCCCCGACCTCCGGGGCGTAGAAATCAGAACAGCGACGTTACTCCCGACGATCGGATGCGGCCATTGCGAAAACGGGGGCGCTTTCGGGAGAGCAGACATACGTTCGTCCCCGCTTGCCCCTCATTGGCTGCACTTGCACCACGACGTCCTGGTCAAGATTGTTCAACACATTGGTTAGCCGCTCCATGCTGATGCCATCAAGATGGCCGTTCACGATATTGCTGAGATCGGACTGTTTGATGCCAGCTCGCACGGCGGCGACCTTCTGGGTCATGCCGTGTTCTTTGATGAGGCGTCGCACGGCGAGTGCAAGTTGCACGCGTGCGTTGTACTCTTCAGGATTAGGAAGCCCCAGGTCAGCGAAGATATTATCGCTCACTGCGACTGAAGGCCCTTCGTCGCTCTCGTCTCGAATCCTCTCCTCTGGGACATTCTTCACACCACTCATGCCATTCCTCCTTGTTCCGGCGTAGCCATTTCTACGCCGGGCGTTGGTGGTGAGCGCCCCACCAACAATACTCATTGTGTCACGCCCCTCGGCGCGACGACTTCTGTTGTTCTGCTCTCTCGTAGTCCGCATCCCTCTCAACCGCTCTCCGAAGCCGTCGCCGGATCGTCTCAAGTTCCTTCTTCGGCGTCTCATCACCGTGTGTGCTCTTCTTTTGGAACACATGCAAGATATATACCCGATGCTTCAACCGAACCGTGACACAGCAGCGATACGTTCTATTCCCTTCGCCTTGCTCCACTAACTCGATTACTGGCGGATCAAACCCTTTCATCTGTTTCGCTTCAGCGGGCATCTCGCCGTTTTGAATAAGCCGGATATTGAAGCCGATGTGTCCCTTCACTGCATCAGGGTATGCTCTGAGTTCATCGAGTATTGACTGAACAATGAAC
>JBPCPB010000048.1:0-3884 GCA_050999735.1 Thermomicrobiales bacterium
TACCAGGGGCGGCTCGTCGCGGAGAATATCGGCAAGCCGGGCAAGCGGTCGAGGGCGAAGAAGGCGAATTACCGCGTTGTGCCGTGGGCGACCTTCACCGATCCGGAAGTGGCGCGCGTCGGCATGACCGAGGAGGAGGCGCGCAAGGAGTACGGCGACAAGATCGAAGTGCTCCGCTGGCCCTTCGACCGCGTGGATCGCGCGATCACGATGGGCGAGGCGCAGGGATTCATCAAGGTGATCCTCGCGCCGAAGGGAATCACGAAGATGCTCGGCGGCGGGCAGATCGCGGGCGCGCACATCATCGGGCCGCACGCGGGCGACATCCTGCACGAACTGGTCGTCACGATGCAGGCGGACGCCTTCGCGGGCCGCGTCGCCCAGGCAATCCACGCCTATCCAACGCTCGCGCTCGGCGTCCGGCAGGCCGTCGGCCAGCGGTGGGACGCGGGCGTCGAACCGCTAGGCTAACGAAGGACTATGGTATACTGGTGATGTACCGCATGATGCGTGAGATGTACGGAAGGTGACTTGGAGTGATTAAGATCGAGAAGAAGGACCGCGACGCGGTGACGATCACGATCTCCAAACAGGGATAGTCTGATGCCGAATCCGCTACGAGGCGTGTGGCGGACGTTGCCGTGGAGAAGGGTGAGAAATCCTTCACATTCCGTGGTAATAGTACGATCAGGATAAGCGCCACGCCGTTGAAGGCTCGCTAGCGTTTGAGCGTAATAAACACCGCAGCCGCATAGCAGATAAACTCTCCCATAGATAACCCGACAGCGAATGTGAACCAGAGCGTCTTCCGCCCGAGAAGGCGCTGATTTTTGGGGATAGACTGCGTCGCGATGAACTCCGCGATGAACAAGTGCATTTCCGTGGTCGAGAACGTCGGGTCAGATGCCAACGCGCTGTAATCCTCTTCTGTTGGTCCAGCGTCGAAGTCGCTCTGCTTAATAGATTAGGAACCACGCAGTTCGCCAGAGGAACCCGGTGATCAGCAGGCTTTCCAGCCTGCCTCTCAGCGCGGGAACGGCAGGCTGGAAAGCCTGCTACCACCAGGAAAAACGCATCCAGCTACGTAACTTCTATAGATTTATGGAAATGTTCGTTAGCCATTACGTTGTTGTGCCATGATCGTTCGCCCGTGTCATCACGACCTCGACGGGGTATCCGGCGGCGCGGAGGGTGGCGACGACTTGCGCGGCGTGATCGGTGTTGCGGGTCTCGACGATCATCTCCAAACCGACGGGGCCGATGGCGGTGTAGGGGCCGATCCGCTGAATCTCGACATGGAGAATGTTGACGCGCTCCTGCGTCAGCACGCCGGTCAAGGTGTGAAGTGCGCCGGGCTGGTCGGGCAGCCAGGTGTGGAAGGCGAGAAAGCGCCCGGCGGAGGCGAGACCCGTCTGGATGCACTTGTCGAGCAGGTTCGGGTCCACATTGCCGCCGCTGATCAGCACGCCGACGTTCTGGCTCGCTGTCGGCAGCAGGCCGCCGAGCGCCGCCGCGAGACCCGCCGCGCCCGCCGCCTCAGAGAGCAGTTTCTCGCGTTCCAGCAGCAGTACCATCGCCCGCGCCATCGCCTCATCGTCCACCGTCACCATTTCGTCCACGAGTGTGTGGATGATCGGGAACGTTGTCGCGCCCGGTTGTGCAACGGCGATGCCATCCGCAATCGTCGCAACGGGCAGGATTTGCCGCTCGCCGCACCGGAATGAATCCACACATGCGGATGCCCCCGCCGCCTGCACGCCGACGATGATCAAGGACGGTTTGAGGGCGCGTGCCGCCGTCGCGATGCCCGCGAGTAACCCACCGCCGCCCACCGGCACAACGAGCGTGTCGAGGTCCGGCGCGTCGGCGAGCATTTCGAGGGCAATCGTCCCTTGCCCGGCGATCACCTGCGGATCGTCGAAGGCGTGGACGTAGGTCATGCCGCGTTCTTCGGCCAGTGCATGGGCGTAGCGTGCCGCCTCGTCGTAGGCGGCGCCGTACAAGACGGTTTGCGCGCCCTGCCGCTCAATCGCTTCCAGTTTGGCGAGCGAGACGCCCATCGGCAGGACAATCGTCGCGGGGTAGCCGAGGAGGCGTGCCGCCAGGGCGACCCCCTGCCCGTGGTTGCCTGCCGAGGCGGTGAGGACGCCGCGCGCCGCGCCTGCCGGGTCCATCGTCAACAGTTTGTTGAGCGCACCGCGGATTTTGAACGCGCCGGTGCGCTGGAGATTTTCCAGTTTCAGCAGCAGGGTGCATCCCGCGAGCGCGGAAAGGTCCGGCGACGGTTGCAGCGGCGTGTGGCGAATATGTGGCGCAATCCGCCGTGCTGCTTCCTGCACATCGGTCAGTGTCAGCGCGGGATTGTCGAGCGCGAGCATGCATAACCCCCTGGCCCCCTTCCCTACAAGGAAGGGGGAGAAAGAACGAGCCTTCGTTGGCATGGATGGTACACTACGCAGCGCGGAATCGCATGTGTGGCGGCATGATACGGCGGAGGGAATGGGCGGGATGCGCGCGGTCTATCTGACGGGTGAACATCTGTATGTCCGCGCGATGGTTGCCGCCGATACGGAATGCGCGACGGCGTGGTTTGACAGTCCGTTCCCCGTCAATGCCGTTCGGGCTGAGGCGTGGCTGAAGGAGGCGCACGCGAGCGTGGATCGGCCCGCCACGCTGCACTATGTGATCGTGCGGACGGCGGACGATGCGGTGATCGGCGGCGTGACGCTCCAGACGGATTACCGCACCGGGACGCTCAAATTGCGCATCGCGCCGTCGCTTCCGGATGCCGACGCGCTGCGGGCGGCGGCGCTTCGTATCCTCCATCCGTGGCTCCGCGACGACCTCGAATTGATGACCTTCGTGCTCCATATTCCTGCCGATCAGCCGGAAACGATTGCCACTGCGGAGATGCTGGAGATGATTCCGGCGGTGCGGCTGCGCGAGGCGATTGCGCGCCCCGATCACCGGGTGGACGAACTGATCTATCAGGCGCTCCTGACGCCGTGGGCGGTGCGTGATGCGTAACCCGATCATGGTCGGCAAGCGTGTCTATCTGCGTCCGTTCGAGACGGCGGACGCCGAAACCCTCGCCCAGATCACCGCGACGGAGACGGATACCTTCATGTATCGCGGTCGCGCGCCCTTCAGCCCACTCGCCTACGAACGCGACATCGGTGAGGCGTATAAGAGCGACTATCCCCCCTGGATCGCCTTTGTCGTCGCGTTGCGTGCAGACGACCGCTGCATCGGGCTGGTCGGCGTGGAGAGCATCGAGTATCTGCACCGCACCGCGTGGACATTCAGCGAACTCGGACCGGCAGCGTTCCGCAATCAAGGGTACGGCACGGAGGCGAAGCATCTCCTCCTCGAATACTGCTTCGACCACCTCCATCTGCATGTCCTGCGCTCCTCCGTCTTCGAGGCGAACACCCGCTCCGCCGCCGCGTTGTTGAAGCAAGGGTATCGGGAGGCCGGGCGGCTGCAATGGGCGGATGTCAAGGGCGGCCGTTACCGCGATGCTTTACTGTTCGATCTCCTGCGCGATGAATGGCTCGCCGCCCGCGACGCGTGGCGGGAGAAGCGGGCAGCCGACAGCCGACAGCCGATGAAACCGATAGACAATCATCAACCATAGCAGGGGAACATATCGGTGGCCGCCAGCGTTCGGCAGGCTGAAGCCCGCCGCCACCGTGCGTAATACTCATTCGTGATAGACATGTCATGGTGGCTCAGTACTGCCCTTCTTCCGTAGGGGCGATGCTTGAATCGCCCTCTTGCGAAGGGAGAATGCTCCGGCAGCGGAGCCGATGCTCTGGGAAGAGCGATTCAAGCATCCCCCCCACGCAAAATATCACTATATTCGTATCGCGGATGAGTATGAA
>JBPCPB010000196.1:0-7096 GCA_050999735.1 Thermomicrobiales bacterium
ATCCCCGGCGAGTTCTACGAGCGCGGTCTGTTGCACCCGCACGTTGATTTCGACGCGGAGAAGCCGTGGCTGAAGACACCGATTGATTCCATAGACCGCCACGGCAACGTCACAATGCCGCAGGGGCCGGGGCTGGGCGAAGAGATAGATTGGGACTTCATCAAGGATAACGTGGTTCAGGATTGGCATTGATTTCGGTAGCGTAGGGGCACCCCTTGTGGGTGCCTTTCTCGGATCGGGCGGGCGCCCACAAGGGGTGCCACTACAATGCAGAATTAATGCCAATCCTGAATCACGTTATCCTTGATGAAGTCCCAATCTATCTCTTCGCCGAGGCCCGGACCCTGCGGCATTGAGACATTGCCGTTACGGTCAATGGAGTCAATCGGCGTCTTCAGCCACGGCTTTTCCGCGTCGAAATCAACGTGCGGATGGAGGAGTCCGCGCTCGTAGAACTCGCCGGGAATTGCCATCGCGCCGAGCACTTGGAGATTCGGCGCGCCGCCGCCGTGGATCTCACACCGGATGCGGAACGCCTCGCAGAGATGAACGGTCTTCATGCTCGGTGTGATGCCGCCGACATCGAAGACGCCGACGCGCGAGATGTCCGATGCGCCGCGCAGAATCCACTCCGCGCGGGTGTACATCTGCCCGTGCGCCGTCTCCGGGCCGCAGATCGGCAGTGTGAGATGTTCAGTGAGCCAGACGAATGAGGACGTGCCGTGCTCGTTCATCGGCTCTTCCATCCAGTAGTAGTTCAGTTCCTCCAGCGCGTGGCCGAGGTAGAGCGCTTCCTCGCGCGTGTAGTCGTGGTGCGGGTCGAGCATCAACTTCATCTCCGGGCCGACCGCATCGCGCACCGCCGCGCACGCCGCGATGTCCCGCTTCAGGTTCGGACCGTGCGGGGACATCCAGGTATGGAGTTTGAAGGCGGGATAGCCCTGGGCCTGACACGCCTTCGCGAATGCGCCGTACGCTTCGGGCGTATCCAAACCACCAGGAATATCGTCGCCGCACATCGTGCTGGCGTAGGCTGGCACCTTCTCGCGCGCCGCACCGAGCAGTTTGTAGATTGGCAGGCCCGTCAGGTGGCCGGCGAAGTCCCACAGCGCGCAATCAATGACGGCGAGATTGCGGTCGTCCAGTGCCCGCCGCTCCAGCCGCTGCCCTTGCAGGAGTTTGTACCAGATCGCCTCGCGGTGGAGCGGGTCCGTGCCGACGATATAGCGCCGCGCCACGTTGGTTGTCCCCTCGGAGCCGCCGAAGCAGTAGCCGTCAATCCCCGCGCTCGTCCGAACGCGCGTGAGCGTCTGGGTCGCATCATGCTCCGGCGCGGGGTGCCCGTGCCCCTCGTCATCCCGCCCGGTATGCGAGCGGTAGGTAAAGGTGAGATTTTCGACAGCGGCGATCGTCATACCCTCAGTGCTCGTTGTCATGCGGTGATCCTTCCACGATGCGCGATCAGGCAATGGCGCGGATTATCGCACAGGCCGCGGCTCACGTCGGAGCAACGATACCGATCCGGTAGCGTAGGCTTCAGGAGCGCGACCCGCGCGTCGCGTCGCGGATGTGCTCCAGCGGGAACTTGGGCGTCCGGTCGGCGTAGAGGAGGCCGTTCGTCTCCTGATAGGTGTCCGTGAACTGCGTATAGCAGAAGCCTGTGAAGAGTGGGAATGCGCGGATGACCGCCAGCAATTGGGTGTAGCGCTCCGCGAATTCCTCTTTGCTCCCGGCATGAGAGTAGCCCCACGCGCCGGGATCGTTCGAGAATGTCAGGCCACCGAACTCGGTCAGCATGATCGGCTGACCGCCGTGACACTCTTCGGTGAGTGAGACGCGCCGCCCGGCGGGAAGCATCCGCGTAAAGAGATTCACGCGCGCGTCCGGCGTGCCATAGCGTTCCTGCAAGCGTTCCAGGCTGTCGTCGTAGTCGTGGATGGCGATGATGTCGGTCGCAACGTGCTCCCAGCCATCGTTGCCGATCACCGGGCGGTCGGGGTCAAGCGTCTTCGTCAGATGATAGAGCGTGCGGACGTAGTCGCGCTGCGCCGCACTCTTCGGCAGGTCCGGCACGCCCCACGACTCGTTGAACGGCACCCAGGCGACGATGCACGGGTGGCTGAGATCGCGATCCATCGCCGCGAGCCAGTCGCGGATGACACGCTCTACAGCACTCTTCGTGAAGCGGTAGGCGCTCGGCATCTCCTCCCAGACGAGCAGGCCGATCCGGTCTGCCCAGTACAGGTAGCGCGGGTCTTCAATCTTCTGATGTTTGCGGACGCCGTTCAACCCCATCGCCTTCGCCAGTTCCACGTCGCGCCTGAGTGCCGCGTCGTCCGGCGCGGTCAGGCCGCTCGCGGGCCAGTAACCCTGATCAAGGACCATTCGCAGGCGGAGCGGTCGCCCATTGAGTAAGAATTGATCTCCCTGCACGGCCACGGAGCGGAGCGCGGCGTAACTCCGGGCATGGTCAATCAGGTTGCCCTGCCCATCCCAGAGCCGCAACTCCGCGTCAATCAGCGTCGGGCGGTCGGGACTCCAGAGGAGTTCGTTGCGCGCGTCGCCGATACCGGGATCGGAAAGGGCGATCCGGCGCGTGATCTCGCTACCGATGATGGCATAGGTATCGTCCGCCAACACCTTCTCCCCGGCACGCAGCGTCACTTGCAGCCGCAAATCGTCGCGCTGCGGCCCGATGATCGCTGCTTCGAGGCCGATTTCCCAGCGTTGGAGGTTCGAGCGCCAGATGACCTGCCCAATGGCGCCCGCGGGGATCGGTTCGAGCCAGACCGTCTGCCAGATGCCGGATGTGCGCGGATACCAGATGGCGTGCGGCTCGCGCTGCCAATCCTGCTTGCCGCGCGGCTTGGCGAGGTCCTGCGGGTCGTCCTCGGCGCGCACGATCACGGTTTGCGGCCCGTCTGCGATGAGGGAATCGGTGATGTCGGCGCTGAACGGCGTGTAGCCGCCCTCGTGCCGCGTGACGATTGCCCCATTCACCCAGACGGTCGCGGCGTAGTCCACCGCGCCGAAGTGGAGGAGGAGACGCCCGCCGGATGCCAGCGCGGGCGCGTCGAACGTGCGCCGGTACCAGCAGACAGCGTGGAAATCCGTGTCATTGACGCCGCTCGTGGGAGTCTCCGGCGCAAAGGGTATCGTGATCTGCTTGTCCCACCGCACCTCTGCTGGCCCATGCCAGCGTGCGGTTCGCTCGGATGCGAAATCCCACACGCCATTGAGAGAGAACCACGCGTCGCGGACGAGTTGCGGGCGGGGGTAGCCGTGATCGGCGATTGGTGGGTGCGTCATGCGTCGGCTGGTCCTGTTTGTGGCGGCATAGGCGCCGCACCTGATTGGCGTCACGTCCCCGAAGTGTAAAGAGCGGTCGCCGGATCGGTCAACCCCACGTGAAATCGTCAGCGACGCACCGCAACCAACGGCGAGCGTGGTAGCGGAAGATCGGTGGTATCGGGTATCACATCGGCGCGAATGCGGTCAATTTGCGGCCGGAGCACGTCGTCAATGATGCCGTACTCGTGCGCCTCGTCCGCACCCATGAAGTAATCGCGCTCGGTGTCTCGCTTGAGTCTGTCGAACGGTTGCCCCGTGTGCCGCGCCATGATTTCAATGCACCGTGTGACGAGGTTGATCGCCTCGCGCGCTTGCACCTCAACATCCGGGTTGTTGCCACTGAACCCGCCGGAACCCTGATGAATCAACACCCGCGCATTCGGCAGCGCAAAGCGTTTGCCGGGCGTCCCCGCCATCAGGAGCACCGCACCCATGCTCGCTGCAAGCCCGATGCAGACCGTGGAGATATCGCACTTGAGCATCTGCATCGTGTCATAAATGCCAAGCCCCGCGTAGATTTCTCCGCCCGGGCTATTGATGTAGAGCCGAATCTCCCGCTCCGGGTCTTCGTAATCCAGGAAGAGAAGTTGCGCGATGACGAGGTTCGCGATTTGGCTGTCAATCGGCGCACCGACGAAGACGACACGCTCCCGCAGGAGTCGCGAGTAAATATCCCACGATCGCTCGCCCCGGTTCGTGCTCTCGATCACGGCAGGAATGACATTCGATGGGTACATGCAGGTCGCTCCTCTCAGTATCAACGCCATTGTATTGGCAACATACTTGCAGCATACATGCTCATAACGTAGAATACAAGGGAAAGAGATGCTTAGAGCATATGATCCGGGGGAATCTCACGGAGGTGGTGCAATGGACCTACAGCAAACGGTGGGCGCGGTGATCCGGCGGATACGGCAGGAACGCGCGCTGACGCTCAAGGTGCTCGCCGGGCAGGCGGGGCTTTCGGTCGTCTATTTAGGCGAAATCGAGCGCGGAAAGAAGTATCCGTCCGCGCCGGTGCTCGAACGGCTCGTGGCGGCGCTCGGCTTGGAACTGTCCGACCTGCTGGAACTCGTCGCCGATGAACTGCGCGCGACAACGCACCCGGCGAACACCGAGGCAATCGGGTTTGCCTTGCCCGCGCGCGGCGATGTCGCGCCCCGCATTTCGATCAAACGCATGGTGCATATGCTCAAACCGGAGGAGGCGACAACGATGGCCGAACTCGGCGCGTTCTTCCTCTCACGGCATCGTGACACGAAGAATCGCGATTAGCGGCCTGTTATTCGGTCGCGTTGGATGATGGAGATTGGCGTTCGACCCTTCGCATCATCGCGCGCAGCCGCCGTATCCATTCGCTTTTCTTCACCGCATGTTCCCAGACGCGCATAACATGATACCCTTGCGTGCGCATGCGACGGCGTTGCCTGTTATCGCGCTTGCGAGTTTCCTCGATCTTGTTTTGCCAGAATTCCCGGTGTGCGGCGGGCGTACGACGCTTGCAGACGGGGCACGCATGCCAAAAGCAGCCGTCAACAAAGAGGGCCAGCCGATACTGACGGAAGTAAAAATCGGGCTTTCCGGGAATATCACGAGGATGCTTCTCCCAGTTCGGGATATTCGCTGCAATAAGCATCTCTTCGGCGCGTTGTTCGGTGGACTTGTTGCCCGTACCGCGCACTTTTGCCATGCGCTCGGATCGTTCCAAGGGGCCGAGGGGGTCTTTCATCGCTTGCATCCTCTAGGCAATCGTCGGCAAACTTCGTATCCTGACGTTGCCACAACCTGGATCGGATGGCAAGGAGCAGCCCACTGGACGAGACGCCGTATAACCCGCTTGACATTGATAATCTCGGCGAAAGCGTCGCGGACGCGATTCTCGAACGTCCGGTGCAGCATCTGCATAGCCTGAACGCCTTTCGAGGCGCGGGTATCTATGCCATCTATTACCTCGGAGATTTCCCTGCCTATCAGCCGCTCGCGGCGCGAAACCGGGATGGGCAATTCACGGCGCCAATTTACGTCGGTGAGGCGGTCCATCGTGGCGCAAGCACCGGACGAGGGCGCGAAAATCGCACGGTTGGCATACCGCTCTTTGACCGCCTCGGGCAGCATCGTACGTCGATTATGCAGGCGACGAACCTTGATGTCACAGACTTTTATTGCCGCTACCTTGTGACGCACGATGTGTGGATCCCACTTGGCGAAACCGTGTTGATCGAGCGTTTCCAACCGCTGTGGAATATCTACGTGCGAGGATTCGGCAATAAGAATCCGGGTGGAAGACGGCAGACAGGTGAGCGGCCGATGTGGGATACCATCCATCCCGGTAGGCCGTGGGCAACGAATATGCCGCCGAATCGCCAGTCGGAAACACAGATACTGGAGAGAATTCGGCAAGCGCTTGGCGGCGCGCCGGTTGCGCCACTGCCCGAAGACGAGGTTGCGGCGGAGGCTGAATCCGACCGACCAGAAAATTAGCCGTAAAGAGATACGAGTTCGCGCGGAGCGGTACGCGATGAGGAATGCACGCGTTGCAGTTCGCTCTTGATGCGTCGCCCAAGCGCCTCGGCCATCGCGACTGGAACGGCGTTGCCGAGTTGACGACGGCTCTCTGTCCACGAATTCGCGAAATGCCACTCGTCGGGGAACGTCTGGAGACGGGCAAGTTCGCGGACAGTGAAATAGCGTACGGAGTCATCATCGTAACGTAGTGTATTCTCACCGCCTGGGTTACCATGATCGCCGGCTTTGATTGTTTTGGCTGGCCAGTCCCACGGGCTACCGGTATGGCCCGGATACGAGCGCGCATCGGGAATGCCGACATGGTTGTCGTAGTGGTCATGTCGCGTGAAATTGATGGGGTCCGGTAGATCGCGGATCGCGTCACGGACGGTTCGCCACCGGCGCGATGCCAGTTCACCTCGTGCGGCGAGGCGAGCGATCTTGCTCAGGAGGCGATGAGGCGGCGGCCGTCGCTCAATGCCGTGTTCATCCCAATAGGAGCCATCAACGTATTGCGCGTACAGGAGTGCATCCGCGGAATGTGTTGGCTCCGGAAATGCCCATTGCGCGCCGAGATCGTGACGAAAGCCGACGATGAACACACGGTGCCGCTCTTGTGGAACGCCAAAATCCGCGACATTGAAGAGCTGCCACTGTACGTCGTACCGTAACGTGTCGGATTCATCTGCCTGAATCAGACGCTGCCAGTGATCTTCCCATGGTTCTCCCGGGGCAGGTATCATATTCGGAAGCGTCAGTTGTCCGGTGATGTAATCGAAATAGGGGCGGAAACTCTGCCGTGTCAGCCCTTTGACGTTCTCTAACAAGAACGCGCGCGGTCTCAGTTCGCGCACGGCGCGAACGAACTGCGGGAACATATTGCGCGTATCCGCTTCGCCCGCATGTTTTCCGCCGAGACTGAACGGCTGGCACGGCGGGCCACCGGCGAGCAGATCAATCCCTTCGCCGTAGTCGAAATACGTGATCGCACTGACATCTGCCTCGCGTACATTCCACTCGATGCCGGTTTCCGCGTGTCGCTCGTGATTCAAACGCAGGGTATCGCACGCGTTGTGTTCACGCTCGATGACCACTGTATGATGAAAGCCTGCTCGGTGGAGGCCCAATGCGAGACCGCCCGCCCCCGTGAATAGTTCAATGGAGCGTACCATGCGACCTGTTTCTCCTCGCGCCGTGAATGTACGTACAAACGTACTGTACCACATTCATTTCGTTGCCG
>JBPCPB010000212.1:0-3004 GCA_050999735.1 Thermomicrobiales bacterium
TCTTCCAATTCCTCGACACGGGCATGCAGCGCCTTGATTTCATCCCCTTCGGGATCGGGCATCTGCTCCAGTCGCCGCGTTTCGCCGGTATCCGGGTTGCGATAGAGGATCGCCTTCGCGGGAACGCCCGCCGCCGTCGTATGCGGCGGCACATCATTAACGACCACCGCGCCCGCCGCCACCCGCGCGCCATCGCCCACCGTGATCGGGCCGAGCACCTTCGCACCCGCACCGATCACGACATTGTTCCCGACCGTCGGATGCCGCTTGCCGCGCTGGAAGCGCGCATTGCCGAGTGTGACGCCCTGATAGAGCAGGACGTCGTCGCCGACCTCCGCCGTCTCACCGATGACGATACCCATGCCGTGGTCAATCGTCAGGCGGTGGCCGAGGCGCGCACCGGGATGGATTTCGATGCCGGTGATCCAGCGATTGAAGTGCGAGACGAGGCGCGGCAGCACCGGCACCTGGCGCAGATAGAGCCGGTGCGCCAGCCGATGCAAGACAACCGCGTGGAAGCCGGGGTACGCCAGGATGATTTCCAGCGTGCTCTTCGCCGCCGGGTCTTTGTCGTAGAAGGCGCAAATATCTTCGCGAATTCGGTCGAACATCGGGGATGCTCCTATCGGCACGTCCCGGTCGGCAAATCACCGACCGATGGGTACGCTGATTGGGCAGCCGCCGTATCGTACGGCGCGCTCCCCTCACCGACAGAGGCAGCAGCCCCCCGCGCTGCGGAACGCGGCCAGGGGTGGGTAGCGCAACTGGAAGAGCGGCGCGAGGGCCGCCGTGCGCGTCGGCAGCATCAGGACGCCGCCGCCGGTGTGGCGGGTTTGTCCGCCGTCTTCTTGATCGCCGCCGTCGTCTTCGCCGTCGCCTCGCTCACCGCTTCCCTGGCGCTCTTGGTTTCAGTCGTCGCCCCATCGCTCTTCTCGGCGGTCGCCGTCGCGGTCTCCGGCGTTTTGGTCTCCGTCTTGTCACTCGACGTGGTCGCGCGGCTATCGGTCTTGTACCAGCCGGATCCCTTGAAGATCACCGGCGCGGGCTGCATGATCCGCCGCACCGGCACGCCCGTCTCCGGGTCCGCAATGAGGCTGGTATCGTTGAACCCCTGGCGGATCTCGAATCGGCTCCCATCGGGTCGTTCGTAGACATAGATTGGCATCCGGTTTCACATCCTCCAACATCTGCAAAGGAATCAGAGATTCCTCGTATCTTCAACGCGATAGTGTAGGGGTGATATTCCCCATCCGCAAGCCATAAACGGGTAATTGTATTCTTGATTATGTTGGGTGCTTAAGTCGTGTTTCCTTGCTTTGCCGGTGGAGTCGTCAGCAGTGGCAGGCCCCGGCCGGCGAAGCGTCCGGGACGGAAGAAGTAGGCGTGGCTCTTCGGATCGAGGTCCTCGGAGCGGCGGGGGCGCACGACGCCGTCGCTGCCCTCATCCGTGATCAGCCGCGCGACCATTTCCCCAACCGCAGGCGCGAGCGCGAAACTGTATCCGCCCATACCGACCGCGCAGTAGTACCCCTCAACACCATCGACCGGGCCGATCATCGGGTACCAATCCGGCGAGACATCGTGCGAGGTCGCCCACGCGGCCTGGACGGTCGCCGTCGCCAGTTCGGGGTAGCGGCGGCGGAGCGCCGTTTGATATTCAGGAGCGGCGGACGCGTCGGTGCGCGGATCGTCCCAGCCGGGCGGCACGACATCCTCCGCGACCGCGCCGAGCGGGCCGACGAGCGTGAGGCGGGGGCCGCTTGGCCGCATCACCGCGCCGTTGACGAGATCGAGCGTGATCGGGTGCGCCATGCCGAATGCGGGCGGATGGCGCAGGACGACACCGAGGTAGCGATACGAGAGCACCGGCAATGCGACACCGACCATCTCGCCAACCGCCAGGCCCAACAGACCGCCCGCATTGACAACGCAGCTCGTGTTGACGTAGCCGCCATCGGTGAGCACGCCTGTGATCCGCCGGTCGCCCGACGCGCCGTCCGTATCAATGTTGAGAATGCGAATGCCCTGCCGTATCTGCGCGCCGAGGTCCCGCGCGCGGATGGCGAACGCCGCCGAGGTCTGCACCAGATCGCCGTACCCGGCGCCCGGCTCGTATGCGGCGGCGGCGACGCCGTCCAGATTAATGCGCGGTTCGACCGAGCGGACCGCATCGCTCGTCGCGAGCAGTTGCACAGTGCTGCCGAGATGTGTCGCGACGCCGACGTTCGCTTCGAGCATCTCCTGCTCGCCCGCCGGGACGAGAACGAGCAGGCCGGTGCGTGTAAATGCCGGTGCGCCGCTCTCCTCTTCGAATTGCTCGTAGAGACGCACCGACCGCCGCGCCATCGAGACCATCACGCGGCTCGCATGGTAGGTGCGGACGATGCCGAATGCGCCTCGCGTCGTGTTGCCCGCCGTCATGCGCTGTTCCAGCAGCAGGACATTACGGACGCCCCGCCGCGCGAGCGCATAGGCGATGGAGGTTCCCATGATGCCGCCGCCGATCACGACGACATCCATCTCAATCGTGGCCATCCCTGCCGGTTTCCCTTCCCCCTCGCGTTTCCCCATCGGCCGCCCGCCGCACCCACGGCATGGCCGGTCATTGATGTGCATCCATCATATGCGCTGTACGGTCGCTTGGGGAGGGGGTTTCGGCAGCGATTTCGGATACTACGGACGTGAGTTTTTGCGGTATCGAATGCTACGGAATATTTTCGTGTCGAAGATCGTTGGAAAGCATATGGGTCTCGCATGTGAGTCGCCGCGCGGAATAAATCGCATGGTACACTGCGTGAATACGCTACTGCGGCGCGAATTGCCGCACGTAACCATTCTGGAGGAGAGAATATGGACGAGATGGCAGACGACGTTGAGACATTAGGGTGGGAGGAACTCGACCGCGCCAACCGGGGTATCCCCGTCGCGGCGACGACCCTGCCCGCGTCGCCGTTGCAGACGGTGCAGGTCTGGTATGGTCGTGAGGCAAGCGGGCGGATCGCCG
>JBPCPB010000475.1:0-5067 GCA_050999735.1 Thermomicrobiales bacterium
CCATCCAGTGTTTCCGACCACCCTGCGACGACGACCGATTCTCTGCACCTCTGTTCCGTGACCATGCTCCCTCCTCCGCTTTGAGCAGGAAGCATAGCGCGGACTCTCCCTATGTGTCCCTGTAGGGATGCGTGGAGCATGTGGCTATGTCCACATGCAAGGGCTTCCATGGCGCGATACTTTGCCCCTGGTGACACCTTCGCTTACTTTGGGCCCTATACCGGCTTCAGGCGCCCGGTGAGCATGAGCATCGTCACGATGCCGTCCGCGTAGGGGGCGTTCTGCAGGATCGGGTCGTCATCCGCCGGCCATGCCTGGACGCGCACCTTCTCCAGCGCGGCGTTGTTGCCGTACCGCTCGTAGAGCGGGATGATCGGCAGGAGCTCGTCCGAGACCTTCGCGATCTTCGCCACATTCGCCTTCTGCGCCGCCTCATCCAGCCCGTCCGCGCTGTCGAGCGTCAGCTTCTCCAGGTCCACATCCCCGGCCACGTCCGTCGTCTGCTTCAAGTTGAAGGCCATGCCCTTGCCGCCGTTGTTGATGGCGCGCGTATTGTGGAGGAACAGGTTGTTGTCATACGAGAAGAACGGATGCGGGTTCGTGCTCGCGCCCCAGCCGGAGAGCGCGAGTTGGAAATTGCCCTTGTCGAGATCGACGGGGAACTGGGTGTACGTGATCGCACGCACCGTCGTCTTGATGCCGAACTTCGTCAGCTGCTCGGCCGCGTTCTGCGCGGAGGTGGCCGAGTCCACGTATTCGGCGGGGGTGAGCATCTCGAACTCGGCGCGCGTGCCGTCCTTCGTCATCCAGACGCCGTCGCCACCCTTCTTCCAACCGAGATCGGTGAGCATACTCGCCGCTTTCGCCTGATCGTAGGGGTAGAGATTGAGCGCTTTCACATCCGCGTCGGGCATCCATTTCGGCACGAGGATGTCACTCATCCCCGTCATGTATTTGACGCCCTTCCCGGAGTCGGCATAGGTCACCTTCGCGTTCTGATCGCGGTCGATCGCGTAGGCGAGCGCCTGCCG
This sequence comes from Thermomicrobiales bacterium, assembly GCA_050999735.1. Taxonomy (GTDB): domain Bacteria; phylum Chloroflexota; class Chloroflexia; order Thermomicrobiales; family JALYUS01; genus JALYUS01. The sequence goes on from JBPCPB010000475.1 coordinate 1,032, forward strand.
CACTTTCTTGTCGCCGAGGATGTTCCCCATCTTGTCGAAGTTGATGTAGATCGCGCCGCCGTTATAGACCGGCGGCCGCAGGACGCGGATGCCAGCTTGCTGCATCGCCTGCTCCGTCGAAGGTGGGAAGCCGTGCGTCGCGTAATCGATCTCCTTGCTGAGAACGAGCGGCGTCACGTCCGGCGTCTCGCCGTTGTAGTTGATGATCCTATCGAAGGGCACCTGATCGGCGTTCCACGCCGTTGTGTTCTTCGGGAGCGTCATCTGCGCGTTCGTGATGCTCTTCGTGTCAAACTTGAAGGGGCCGCTGGCGATCACGTCGTCCGGCTTGAAGTTCGTGAACTCCTGCAAGAGTTGCTTGCCTTCCGGGTCGCTGACCGTCTTTCCGCCATTGAAGAGGTCCTGCACCCGCTTCGCCCACGGGCCGTAGGTGACGTTCGACAGGGTGTTCGTGCGGAGCACGTACCGCTGCACGACGGTCGAGGGCTGCTTCATGTGGAAGTTGACGGTGGACGGGTCCGGCGCTTCCATCTTGTCCACGTACTTCCAGACACTGTGGGACATGAGGCGCATGCACCAGAAGGTGCTGAGGACATCCTGCGCGGTGAAATCCTTGCCGTCGCTCCATTTCGCGCCCTTGCGCAGCGTGAGCGAGAAGGTGTCGCCGCCTGTGAACTTCCAGTCCGTCGCCATCAGCGGCAGCCACTTGTCGTCTTTCCAGTAATACATGGCGAACGGCTGGACGATCAGGTCCGCGTAGATATTCGGCGGGTTCATGATCGTATGCGAGACGCCTTGGATCATGTTGAAGTTGCCCGTCGGCGGGACTTCGTAGGGCCAGGCGGAGTGGAACTCCTTGTTCCCCGCCTTACTCGTCGTCGCCGGGGCCGTGGTTGGCCGGCCGGCGGCAGTGGTGGGCTGCCCCGCCGCAGTGGTCGGGCTTGTGCCGGCCTTCGGCGTATCGGTTGCCTTATTGCTGCTCCCGCAGGCGGCAAGCGCCGCGCTCGCGGCCACGCCCGCTATCACTGCCAGGAAACGCCGGCGCGTCACCGCGACAGTGCGTTTCGGCTCGTCAACAACCATCTGGTGCCTCCTCTTCCACATACGAAGTACTGAGTGCTACGCGCTGAGTGCTGAGTGAATGCCCCACGCCGCTCACTGCCCAATGCCCACTGCCCACGATCCTCCTCTCATGCTCATCCCGCCGCGTCGCCCATCGCGATCGTGCCACGCTCGCGCGCCACGATGTGGCAGGCAACATCGCGCCCCTCCCCCACATCCGTGAACGCCGGGACCGTGGCGTCGCAGAGCCCCGGCACGAAATACGGGCAGCGCGGGTGAAAGACGCAGCCCGTGGGGAGCTCCAACAGGTTCGGGATGTCGATACTACGCAGTTGCAGCTTCTCCTTCTCCCGCGTCAAGTCCGGGTCCGCTTCCGGGATCGCGGCGATCAGCGCCCGTGTGTACGGGTGCAGCGGCGCGCCGATCACCTGCGGCGTACGGCCGTACTCGACGAGCTTGCCGACGTACATCACGCCGACATTCCCCTCCCACGCGAAGTATTTGACGACGGCGAGGTCGTGCGTGATGAAGAGGAAAGTGACATCCAGTTCGTCGCGCAGGCGGAGCATCGTGTTGAGGAGGCTGACACGGATTGAGACGTCCACCATCGAGACGGCCTCGTCCGCGATGATGATGCGCGGGTTGAGCGCCAGCGCCCGCGCGATCGAGACGCGCTGCCGCTGGCCGCCGGAGAGCTGGTGCGGATGCTTGCCAATGAAGTTCCCTGCCGGCGTGAGGTCCACCCGTTCGAGCAGTTCGGCCGCCCGGTCGTCCGCCTGCCGCCGCCCGCGGGCGAGGTGGTGGTGGAGGAGCGGCGCGCGCAGCGTCTCGCCGATCGTGTGCACCGGGTTCAATGAGGCGTACGGGTCCTGATGCACAATCTGGACGGCGCGGCGATACGTCTTGAACGCGTTCTTCGTCATCGCGCTCAAATCGCGCCCCTCGTACCGCACGACACCGCTCGTCGGCCGGAGCAACCCCGCCGCCATCCGCGCCATCGTCGTCTTGCCGCTCCCACTCTCGCCGACGAGGCAGAGAATCTCGCGCCGCGCGATCGCCAGCGAGATATCATCCACCGCGGAGATTTGCCCGCGCCGCGTGGCAAATGTCCGGCTGACAGAGTCGAACGAGAGTATGGCGTCGTTCATAGCGCTTCTTCCGTGAATGACTGCTCCAGGTCCACCTGGTCGTGATGGAAACAGGCCGTGAAATGGTCCGGCCCGACGCGCTCCAGCGGCGGCGCCTCGCGCGCGCAGATCTCGGTCGCGTAGGGACACCGGGGATGGAAAGCGCACCCGGTCGGCAAATCGAGCAGGTCCGGCGTCGAGCCGGGAATGGAGACGAGCGGCGTGAACTCGTCCCCCGTGATCGGCGGCACCGCTTTGAGCAAGCCCACCGTGTACGGGTGCTTCGGCGCGTAGAAGACCTCGCGCACCGGGCCGATCTCGACGATCTGCCCGGCGTACATCGTCGCGACGCGATCGGCCAGTTCGGCGGCCAGCGAGAGGTCGTGCGAGATGAAGAGCATGGTGAATTGGAAACGCTGCCGGAGCGCGCGGATCACGTCGATGATCATCCGCTGCGTGAGGATGTCCAGCGCGGTCGTCGGCTCGTCGAGGATCAGCAGTTGGGGTTCCAGGAGGAGGCTGAGCGCGATGGAAACGCGCTGGCGCATCCCGCCGCTCAACTCGTGCGGATAGGCAGTCAGCACGCGGTCGGGGTCGAGTTGCACCATCCGCAGCAGTTCCGCGGCCTGCGCGCGGGTCTCGGCGTCATCCTTCCGGCCATGCGCGCGGGCGGTATCGATGAAATGATGGACGACGCGCAGGACCGGATTGAGCGCATTGAGGGCGGATTGGAAGACCATCGCGCACTCTTGCCAGCGGAACCGGCGCATCTGCTGCTTGCTGAGCGCCAGGAGGTTGAGAATCTCTCCATCCTTCGTGCGGAATGCAGCGCTGCCGCGGGCGATACGCGCGGAACGGACGAGCAAACCGAGGAGCGCGAGGCCGAGGGTGGATTTGCCCGAACCGCTCTCACCGATCAGCGCGATCGATTCGCCGGGGCGCATGTCGAACGTGACGCCGCGCACCGCCTGCATCGTGCCCGCCTGCGTCCGGTACTCGACCCAGAAATCTCGCACGGAGAGCACGGGCTCCCCCTCCCCACTGCCTGCAGCGACTGTGCGAGAGAGGGGATTGACTGACTGGTCGTGCCCGACGCGCTGCATTCTCTTATCCCTCCCGCAGCCGTGGATTGAAGATGTCTTCCAGCGAGCGGCTGATCATCACCAATGAGAGTTGCAACAGCGAGATGGCAACAATCGGCGAGAGGATGTACCAGAGGCTCTTGGCATTGAAGAGGGCGCCGCGTGTGTAGGCGAGGTTAATCATCAGGCCCCAGTTATCGCCCGCGAGGGGTACGAGGCCGAGGAAGTAGAGGATGATCTGACCGTAAATCGCGGCCGTCATAGCGATCACAAAGTTGATGACGATGTAACTCATCATGTTCGGGATTACCTCACGGAAGAGGATGTAGAGCGTGCCGAGGTCGAGCACCCGCGCCGCCTCAATGTATTCGCGCTCCTTGAGCGAGAGCGCCTGCGCTCGCACGGCGCGCAGGAGCGTCGGCCAGGCGGTCGCCGCGATGATGAAGGCGAGCAGGATCGGGCTGTTCAGCTTGATGAAGACGGCCAGCACGCCGAGCAGTGGGATATAGGGAATCGTCAGGACCACATCCGTGATGATGAGGATGAAGGAATCGAACCAGCCACCGACGAGAGCGGCGAGCGCGCCGAACGAGACCGCGAACGTGGTGGAGAGGAAGGCGGCGAGCGCGCCGACGATCATCACGCTCCGGCCGCCGCAGACGATCTGGATGAGGACATCGCGCCCCTCGTAGTCGGTGCCGAGGAGATGTTTGGACGACGGGGCGCTGTAGATCTGCTCGACGTTCGTCGCCGTCTCACCGGAGG
>JBPCPB010000355.1:0-3903 GCA_050999735.1 Thermomicrobiales bacterium
TGAAACTGGACAAGTACGCTGCGAACAGATCGTTTTCTGCCGGATTGAGTTCCATCGCACATCCTCCGTGATGACGAACCGACTGTCCTCCCTGTTGTACCACCGAGTTATGTCCGGATGTCAGCCACGCGCGTTGACGCTCCTTGTGACGGGGCATACAATGTGAGCGACGGCGGGCAGTGGGCAGCCGACAGCCGACAGCATCTACGTATTGCGTAGTGCTCATCGCTCATTGCTTCTGAACGAGGAGGTTCAACCGCGTATGTGGCGATGTAACGTTTGTGGTCACACGACGCAGGACGCGCAGCGACCGACGATCTGCGCCGTCTGCGGTTCTGAAGATTCATTCGAGGCGTTCACCCCGCCGAGCGTCGCCGATCCGCGTAGCCAGCGGCATACCCGCTATGCGAGTGTTGGCGTCCCGCGGGAAGAGCAGGCCGTTCGCCCCTCGTACGTCGAGAAACCGAACTGGGCGACCGTCGGCGTCACTGACACGACGACGCGCGAGCGGGGATACGTCCCGCCGGAGGGGATCGTTCCGCTTTCCCCCACCCCGAAGACAGGCGCGGAGGACTTCACACTCGGCGTCATGCCCGCCTTTACGTCCGATCAGACGCACAGCACGGTCGCGGCGCTCGCCGCCGTCGCGCAGGTCGAGAATGAGGTCGAAGTCGGGCGGCGGCTCCGGCTCCTCGCGCTCGTGGACACCAAGATGGAAGCCTCCTACGTGATGCGCTCCGGCAAGAAGTACAACCTTGTCACGGGCGACGGTACATGGTTCGCGGATAATATCCCCTGTGCGGCGGCCTGCCCGGCGCATACGGACATCTCCCGCTATATCGCCTTCATCGCGGATGAAGAATACGCGAACTCCTTCGAACTGAACCGTGAATCGAACGTCTTCCCCGGCTGCCTCGGCCGCGTCTGCGCCCGGCCGTGCGAATCCGCCTGCCGCCGGGGCGTAATTGATGAGCCAATCGCCATCTGCTGGCTGAAGCGCGTCGCCTCCGACAATCGGGACGCCACCCGCCGCGAGCGCCCGGCGCCATCGTCCGGCAAGTCCGTCGCTATCATCGGCGCCGGAGCAGCCGGTATCACCGCCGCGCGCGGCCTCGCCCGCAAGGGGCACGAAGTCACCGTCTACGACGCCCTGCCCGTCCCCGGCGGCATGTACTGGGGCGGCGTGCCGGAGTGGCGTCTGCCGCGCCACATCATTCAGGACGAGGTGAACCTCGTCGCCGATCTCGGTGTGGACATTCGCCTCGACACCGCCGTCGGCAAGGACGTGATGATCGCTGACTTGATGGCGAATAACGATGCGGTGCTGATCGCGGCGGGCTGCCAGGTACCGGTCGGCCTCGGCATCCCCGGCGAGGAACTGGACGGCGTCGAGTACGGCCTCACCTGGCTCGAAGACCTGCACATCGCGGACTGGCAGAAACCCCGGCGCGTCGGCAAGCATGTCATCGTCCTCGGCCTCGGCTTCACGGCGATGGACTGCTGCCGCTCCTCCGTCCGCCTCGGCGCGGAGACGGTGCAGGTGCTCTACCGCCGTACCGCCGCCGAATCCACGGTCGAAGAACTCGAACTGCACGAAGCGGAGTACGAGGGGATCGAGTTCCAGTGGCTCGTCACCGCGAAGCGCGTGATCGGCGACGAGAACGGCAAGGTTATTGGCCTTGAAGTCACGCACAGCGAACTCGGCCCGCTCGATTCGTCCGGTCGCCCGCGCGCCGTCCCGATCCCCGACTCCGAGGAGATCATTCCCTGCGACATGATTTGCGCGGCCTACGGCCAGAAGCCGGAGTCCGGCTTCCTCACCGGGCTGGAAATGACGCGCCTCGACCGACGCGGCGTCCCGATTCTGGACGACAACTACATGACCGACATTCCCGGTCTCTTTGCCTGCGGCGACTACATCATGAACCCGAAGACCTTTATCACCGCCATCGGCGAGGGGCATGCCGCCGTGGATGCCCTCCACGAGTATCTGACCGGCGAAAAGCCCATCGAGCAGCAGATGGAAGTCGTTGAACTGGACATTGACCAGGTGCGGGCACGGCGTGGCATCCTCTCGCAGACCGGCGTCGCCAAGTGGACCGAAGAGGCGATGAGCCGCCGCCTGATCTGGGGCGACAACTACATTGATACCGCGCGGCAGGAGATGCCGACCTTGCCGATGGACCTGCGCTACGACCAGGTGGCGGAGGTCGAACTCGGCCTGACGGACAACGAGGGGTTCGAGGAGGCGAAGCGCTGCTTGCAATGCCAACTGAACATCTTCATTGACGGCTCGAAATGTGTCCTCTGCAATGGCTGTGTAGATGTCTGCCCCGAGGAAGTGATCGAGATGGTCTCGCTCGACCGCATCAACGCGATTGACGGTGATAGCGAGATCGTCGAGTTCGCCAAGCGGCAGATGAGCCCCGCCGCCGCCGTGATGATGATGGACGAAGAGCGCTGCATCCGCTGCGGCAACTGCGTCATCTGGTGCCCAACGGACTGCCTGACGATGGGCCACTTCCGCATGACCCCGGACTACAAGATGGACTTCCTGATGGCGGAGGCGGCGGGCGACTGATAGAGAACAGACCACAGAGAGTCTTCTGATGAAACGATGGAAGAAAGCGCCGCCCGCCTATGGACGGCGCTTTCTTCCGGGAATGACGGGAATCGCTGGGTGTTGTACTGTAGTGTGGACAGCGTAACCGTGATGAGATGCGTAAGCGGTTGCGCCGGACCGCACGAACAATCGGGAGGAGGCTTGGTGTGGCAACGATCAATACGGACATCGCGATTATCGGGAGCGGGCCGGCCGGACTGACGGCGGCGATCTACGCGGTGCGGGCAGGGCTTTCCGCGCATGTCATCGCGGGGTATGCCTGGGGCGGGCAGTTGATGTTCACGGGCCGCGTGGATAACTACCCCGGCTTCCCGGCGGGCGTCGAAGGCCCCGAATTGATGCAAAAAATGCGCGAGCAGGCGGAGGCGCAGGGTGCGGTCGTTCTCGATGACGAGGTGGAGCAACTGATCCCCGGCGCGCAACCACCACATACCATCAAGACCATGAACGGCGAAGAAATCATCGCGCGGGCAGTCATCCTCTCGACCGGGTCGGAGCCGAAGTGGCTCGGCATCCCGAACGAGGAACGGCTGCGCGCGGGCGGCGTCTCGTCCTGCGCGACGTGCGATGGCGCATTCTTCCGGGGCAAGAACGTCATCATCGTCGGCGGCGGCGACACCGCGATGGAAGAGACGCTGCATCTTGCCAAACTCGTCAATCATGTCACGGTCGTTCACCGGCGCGCGCATCTCCGGGCGACGGCGGCGATGGTCAACCGCGTCAAGGAGCAGCCGAATGTCTCCTTCGCACTCGAACGCGTCCCGATTGGCGTCGAGGGTGACAAAAAAGTCACGGGCCTGACTGTTCAGAAGCCGGACGGCACGATCGAGACAATTCCGGCGGACGGCGTCTTCGTCGCCATCGGCCACAACCCGACGGTGCGGCTCGTCGAGGGCATCATCCCGCTCTCCGAGTACGGGACGGCCGTCCGGCTGCCGGGCTCGACGCAGACGGTGGTGCCCGGCCTCTTCGTCGCGGGCGATGTCTGGGATCATCATTACCGCCAGGCGATCACGGCGGCGGGCGACGGCTGCCGCGCCGCGATGGACACCGAGCGCTGGCTGGGCGCACCCCGGTTGGAGAGCGCCGAGCGCTACGCCGACTATCCCGCCGACGCGGAAATGCTGGCAGCGAAGGTCTGATCGCCTACTCGGCGCGCAATCGGGAAAACAGACCCAGGACTTACCCGGTTGGGACGATCTTCTTGGTGGTGGGGGGGGGGCGACCCGGCCGGGGAGAAGACAGAAAAAACGCACCACCCCAACCCCTTCCTCTCCACC
>JBPCPB010000412.1:0-20159 GCA_050999735.1 Thermomicrobiales bacterium
AACCCAACGGATCCGTTTTACGTCACGAACGGCTTGTTAGCGACGGAAATGCTCACCGGCAAGGTCCAACTCGGCGACGCGTTCTTCGAGACGCACAACCCGGCGGCGATCCCGGTCGCGGGCGACCTCGATGACCCGGCAGGCCCGACCTATGCCACCTTCAACCCGCTCCGTAACGCCCCAGCGCTCGCCAGCGGCACACCGATCACCGCGACCGTAATGCGGGACGGATCGGTCACCGATGACCCCACGCAAGCAGGGAAGGCGACCGCGCAGCAGTACGTGCCGGAGACGAAACACACCGTCGCCGATGTCTTCTGGACCTTCATGACGAGCAGCGGCATCGTGGATGGCGGCGCGACCGAGCCGCTCTTCCGCTCGCCTTTCTACGCGACCGGCTTCCCGATCACGGAGGCATACTGGAGCACGGTACGCGTCGCCGGGCAGGAACGCGCCGTCCTGATCCAGGTCTTCGAGCGGCGCGCGCTGACCTTCACGCCCGGCAACCCACCCGGTTTCGCCGTCGAGGCAGGCAATGTCGGCCTCCAATACCGTGCCTGGCGCGCCTTTCTCGCCGTTCCTCCGACGCCGACGCCCAACCCCACTCCGACCCCAACCGCACCGCCAACATCGGCCACTACATCAATCGCCATCACTGCCACATCGCCCATCGCTGCAACCTCCACCCCACCGACCGAGACGCCGACGCTCACCGCCCTGATCGTGGATGTCACATACGACGGTGACGCGACGAGCAATGACCCGAACGACGAGACGGTTGTGATCGTCAATGGGTCGTCCACTCCCCTCGATATGACCGGGTGGACGCTGCGTGACACGCGCGGGCATCGCTATACCTTTGGCGCGTTCGCGCTGCCCATAGATGGGCAAGTGACGCTCTATTCGGGGAAGGGGACGGATAGCGCCACAAAACGGTACTGGGGCCAACTCAGCGGCGTTCTCGACAACACCGGCCCGGAGACACTGACACTCCGCGACTCCTCCGGGCTCCTGATTGACTCCTATCCCTATCCATAACGAGAGCACGGGGCCGTTGCACGCTAACGTGACATAACGCTTCCTCACAGACACAAATAGATGAGTAGTACTCACTCATATACTGTACGTTCTGTGCCTGTTGTGCAATAACATGCGCACGTCTGTATCCTGGCGATGAACGTCGCAATACCGACGCAGAGCGTCCTGATGCGGCAAACGGGGCATACAGATAGTACGCAAATCGCCTCATCTGGCGCATCAGGAACACAGAGTTGCCAAGCGGCAAAAGGGACGCTAGACTGAGTGTACGTCTACTCTGCGTCTGCATACCAATCCCATATGGATTGTATCAGCCGAAGTGTGACGGTTCGGCACAAGAGCCTCGTATCGGTGGGTCGCGGCAGAGTGTTTCACGGAAGGATAGCGAGATGGTCGAGCGGGAGCGGCACATCGAAGACGGGGGCAATCTGGTCCGGATCGAACCGCGACAGCGCGCACTCTTCGGCGAACCGACGCCGCTGCCTGTTGCCCCGGCCCAGCCCGCGCCCCTCCGCCGTTTCTACATGACTGCTGACCTTCGTGTCGAGACCGGCGTGTCGCGCACGGCGATGGATTTCTATTTGCGCACCGGCGTCATCCGGCCAACTGCGCGCACTGAGAGTGGATATTTGCTCTTCGACGACAGCGAACTCGCGCTGCTGCGGCAAGTGATCGAATGGCGCGCGCGTGGGATCAGCCTCAAGGCGATTAAGGCGCGGCTGAACCGGGGAGGGGAGGGCGAAGCGCGGTGACGTACTACAAATTCTTCGGGTTGGAGCGCGAGCCGTTCGGCACAACGCCGGACCCGCAGATGTTCTACAAGACGCTCGGCCACGAGGATTGCTACGAGCGTCTGAAACTGGCGATCCAGTTGCAGCGCGGCCTGGCGATCATCCTCGGCGACATCGGCTACGGCAAGACGACAATCAAGGTCGCCTTGCTCACCGAGTTGCAGCGCGATCCCGCCTTCGAGATCGCCATCATCAACAACCCGCGCGACTGCCGGACGGATGTCCAGTTCCTTCGCGGCGTGCTCACGCAGTTCGGCCTCCGGCCGGACGGTCGGAGCGGTCTCGAATACACCAATCAGTTCCTCCAGTTCCTCGAACTGATGCATGTCCAGGGGCGGCGCGTCCTGCTCGTCATAGACGAGGGACAAAATCTCTCCGGCACGCAGTTGGAGATTCTGCGCACCTTCCTCTCGTTCGAGACGCCGACGGCCAAACTGATTAATGTCGTGATTTTCGCGCAGAACGAATTGGAGGACAAAATCGTCCGCAAGCGGAATCTCGCCCAGCGCGTCGGCATGGATCACAAACTGAACCCGCTCAACCGGCGTGACACGGCCGGTCTGATTGCCCATCGTCTGACGGTCGCCGGGCTGCCGCACGACCAGACGATCTGCGATGAGGAGGCGGTGGATGTCATCCACGAGGCCTCGCGCGGCATCCCGCGCGCAATCACGAACTTCTGCGCCGATTGCCTCGTTGAAGCGGTCTTTCTCGGCCATCGCGTCGTGAATGCGGAATTGGCGGCAGCGGTGATCGAGACCCGCGTCTTCAAGGGAGTAGCGTAAGCGATGGCGAGCGAGCGACAGCGACCAAAGAGCGAGCGGCGCTTCCGCGCGGTGGATGTCCTCACCGGGACGATTGACCACGCGGAAGCGCCCCGGCGCGCGCGCAAGCAGATCAGCGCCTATCTCTACCCGGAACAGGTGCGGGCCCTCGGCGAACTGCACGCGCGCCTCAACAGCACAGCGGATGGGCACGTTGAGAAGAGTGAGATCGTCGGCCTCGCCCTCGATCTCCTGGCGGCCCTCGTTGCCGCGGCAGAACGAGATGGCCTGACGCTGACGACGCTTGACGCGACGCGCGCGCGCGGCGAGACCGTAATCGGGAAGGAAAAGTAGCCAGGTACGCAGGTACTCAGGTACTCAGATGCGACGCTCAATTCGTGATTTGTGGGAAGGAGACGGGGATGCAACGGCACCTGAATGAGATTCGCGGCCCGACAAGGCCGAACAAAGCGAACGACCGCGCGGGCAACGCGGTCGTTCACGAGACTGACCGGGACGGCAGTGGAACCAACCAACCCAGCCGGGTGTCCAGATACGAATGTCTGGCTCCGGCTGCCAGTGTAGGCGGTAGACGGCAAGACGTCAAGATCGGCGTCCGCTCGGGCGCGCGCATTGCTCTGTCTGGGCGCTCATGCCCGCGGAGCATGGCGGCGCGCCAGCACGGCGGCGTTGACCAATCGGATGGGCAGGAAACCGACGTGGCGGGCAACCGCGTCGGCTTTTCCCCATGTTCGGTCATGGCGTCCGCCCCATACACAGAAAGTGGGACAGCGTTCGATGAACGATGAACAGCAGGGACCGCACATTCCTCCCCGCGCGCCGGACGACGATCCGGGCGCAGGCATTTCCTCGGATTCCGCCGGGACGGGCGGGATGGCGAACACGAAGCCGCCCGCGCTTCCCGGATCGGCTACGCCGAACGTGCCGCCACCGCCCGCGCCAACCGCGATCCCCACGCGGATGGGTTTCCCGACAGGGATGGGCGGCGTTCGCGGTGTGATCGCCCCCGGTGGCGTCACGGCGGAGGGCGCCGCAGCGACCGCCGGTCAGGATATCCGTCACCGCGGCTGGTACTGGCACTGGAACACACTCATCACGCAATATGCGCCACTGCTCGGCCTCAAGGGCGTCGGCCTCCTCAACTCCTACACCGTCTGGACGGACCGGCGCGAGGGGTCGCCGCATCAGGGATACGCCTTTCCGACCCAGGACGCCGAAGGGAAGTTTTACGGCGAAGGGCGCGAGGAACTGATTACTCTCAACAAGATCCTCGTCGCCCTCGACCTGATCGAGATCCACAAGGAGATGGTGCTCCGCCAGGACGACCGCAACCGGCGCTGGCGCGTGCCGCATAACTTCTACCGCGTCAAAGACCCGCGCGACGGCCTCGTGCTCAATCTTCCCGCCGTCGTCCGCGTCCTCGAACTGGCGAACCGCGATCGGAATGTCTTCCGCAGTATTCGCCATATCTTCGGCGCGCAGTTCGCCCCGATTGACCGAACGAGCATCTGGCACTACCTCCTGCCGGAACTACGGCAAATGCCCCTCTGGCAGCAACTTGCCGAGCGCGCGGAGCGCGAACGCCGTGGTGGCAAGAAGATTCTTCCCCTCGTGCCGCCTGACGAGACGCCAACCGTTGACGCTATCGAGGCAACCATCGCCCTCAATACCGACATTGATGCCCAGACCATTGCGGCCACTCACGAAGAAGCGCAACCTATAGATGACAAAGGGGTTCAGCTGGACGCTAATTTCGCCCCACGTACGGACGGTGTCGTCCGCATAGACGCCGAAATTGTGCCCGAAGCGCCGGATGTCGTTCCTAGCGACGCCGAGAGATATTCGATACGAGACGAAGGTACGTCCATCATCGAATCTGCTCGCCCATCCTTCGTCGCACCGACGGACAGGAATTATGACCAAGAGGGAGAGAGTAAAGAAGAGACGAGTACAAGCACAAGCAGTACAAGCACGCGCGAATCAGTGTCCTCCATTTTTGAGGCTTTGGCGGAACGGGAAGAACGCGAACGTATAGGGGAACATGCTCCCGCCGCTTCGGGCGCGTCGGCAGCCGGTGGAAAAGACGGGCGTCCATTCCTCCCGGAGCAGCCATTGCCGCCGGTACCGGACCTCCCCGAGGACGGTGCGGTTGTCGTGCGTGCCCTCGACGTCACCGAGCCGCCAACCGCCGCCTACGCGCAACAAACCGCGACGATTACCGACATCGAGGCGGCGCTGACGATGGCAAATGGCCGCCCGCCGAGCGACATGGAAATCTCGCTCCTCGTGCAGGTTGCACGGGAATGCGACCCCGCCGCGCAAGGGCAGGGATACGGGCCAGGGACGGGCCTCGGCTGGGTACTCGCCGCGATCTGGGAAGCGGTGAACAGCGGCAGTCAGTTCGTCGCACCAAAGCGGGTTGCCGCGATCTGTGACCGCTGGGTGATCGAGGGATTCGGGTCGGACAATCGCGCCAATCCCAATGCACCACCTGCCGTCCACACGCCGCCACCGACCTGGCCGATGCCAACGATGAGCGGCGAACTGCCCGCCGATCCGCCATCCGTGACGATCACGGATTCCGGGCCGCTGCCGATCCTGCCGGAGGTCGGCTATCCGTCTGTCCCGCCCGCCACGACGCCCGGCACAGCGGCGACGGAGGCCGAAGCGCGCCGCCTGTGGGAGCAGGTGATGCGGCGGCTCGAAGGCGTGCTGCACCCGGACGCGCTGGAGCGCTGGTTCGTCGGTGCGCGGGTCACAACTATTGAGCGCGATCGCGTGATCGTCGTCGTCCCCGGCGCCGACATCGCCCTCAAACTGGCCTCGTATCGCGGCCTGATTAGCCGCCGGATGAGCGAAGCGCTCGGGCGCACGGTGGATGTCGTCTTCCAGGCGACACGTCTCTCGACGCCGCCCGCGCCGCCCGCGGACTCGGTACAACAGTCCACCCAGGTATACTCTCCGCCCGTTGCCGATCTACCGTCACCCTGGTCGTGGCCCGCTCCCACGGCGTCCGGCTCATTCCCGGCGGTACCGGCGGAGTCTACATCCGCATCGGCGGCCAACGTGGCGGAGGAGACACCTGCAGCACCCCATCGTGAACCGCCTGCGGTACCGACCGCTGCATCTCCATCGCCCGCTTCCACCGGGCTGACGAACCGACAAATCTGGGCGATGGCGCTCCAGGACTTGCAGAGCCGGATGAGCGGCGCGACCTTTGCGGTCTGGATTCGCCCCGCCGAACTGCTCGCGATCGAACCGGACGGCACGCTGGTCATCGGGGCGCGCAACCGCGTGCAGCGCGAGCGGCTGGAACGCCAGCACCTGACGGACCTCGTCGTTGTCCTCGGTAAAATCCTCGACCGGCCCGTCGGCGTGCGCATCGTGATGATCGAGGAGGCAGGTCAACAGCAAGCATGACGAGCATTGAGCGCGAGGCAGCGTAGTACAAGGAGTTTCCATGACCATAGCTTTCAATCACACCATTATTGCCGCACGAGACCGGCACGAATCCGCGTCATTCTTCACGAAACTCTTCGGACTCCCTGAGCCAACGCCGTGGGGACCATTCACGATCGTGACGCTCGATCACGGAGTGTTTGTCCAGTTCGCCGAGCCGGATGTCGCCGACATTCAGATGCAGCATTATGCATTCCTCGTTGACGACAGGAGCTTCGATGCGATCTACGGGCGCATGCTCGACGGTGGCATTGCCCACTGGGCCGATCCGCAACAGACCCTGTCTGGCCAGATCAATACCAATCATGGCGGACGGGGCGTCTACTTCAACGATCCCGCAGGGCACGGAATGGAAATCCTCACCCGATCATACGGTTCGGCTGCCTGACGTTCAGCGGGCACAGGTATCCAAACCCTGTGCCCGCTGGAGTTCCTTACTGCAACAGTGCAGCGTAGGTCGCCGCTGTTCACTCACCGAACTCAGCCAATATACTCTTGAAACGACTGGGGCAACGCCCTGGTCATCGCCTTGAAATAGATGCTGGCTTTGCCAGAGAAGATCAGCAGGGCTTGCAGGTAGACGTCGAGTTGCAGGTCCACCGTGAAGCCGCGCGGGTCAATCGTCTTGGCTGGGTCTTCATCCGAGAAAGCCGCAAGGGTCGTTTTCATCTCCTCGTCGAGCGCCTGATACCACGCTTTGATCCGCATAAGGTCGCTCTCCATGCCCGCTTCGACGTTGTGGTACGACCAGTCCTGCGTGAAGGTTTTCAGCGATTGCAGATAGGAATATTCAACATCTCCCGACTCCCGCAGCAGTGCGCCCAATGGGATATTCTCCCCACCGGGAGTAAAGGCAAGGTCACTATCGCTGAGGTGGTCGAGCAACTGCGCGCGCAGACTATGCGCCCCCTCGATCCAAGGCCATTTCTCTTGCATTGCACGATTCATGCGTTTTCCCCATCTCGTTACCAGTGTGGCTCTCTTGGTTTGAGATGTACATGACACCATGTATTGACATCTCCCCAACCGTGGCCCGGTCGTTCGCTCCCTCAGCATCGCGGTCGGATGGTCCCATCACTCAATAGTCGTCCGGTGGCGCCCGAAATAGACAACCAGTCGCTGAAGAACAGCGCACCCGCCTTCGCCCGGGCGTTGAGTGAAAACATGTGCCGGATAAGTCATGCCTCGGTTTGCTTTGGTCCATCCAATAGCGAGGAAATGGGCCACTTGGCATCATCAAGAGCGTGGGAGAGTCGCCGATGTACACATATCCCTGTCTATCATCCGCCGGGCCTCCACCCAATGCTCATCGCTCGTCGCTCTTGATCGGAAGGTCAGTACGGTGCGTATAGTCGCTGAACGAGCCAACATATTGATACGTGGCATTGCGCAGATCGGCGGGGTCGGATGCCACAATCTCGTGGAGCGCGTCGGTCACTTCCGCGTCAAGATAGCGCACCGTGTCAAGGCGTTCAACCGCGAATCGCACGCACGTCTCATCCGCTTTACGCAATTGTTGGAGGAGATGGACACGGTAGAGCGCCAGATAGTGGTTCTCGAATGCCAGCGTCTCTCGGCAAAGATCGCGCAGGAGCGCCTGGCCTACTGGATCGTCCGGCACCCGGCAGCCCCATGCGGTCTTCCCGTTAGCGTAGACCGCTTCGACGAACGCGGCCCAGTGATCGCCGACACATTCGCGGTACGCACGCTCTCCGCTTTCGTCCCGATCATCCGGCCCGACTGGAACGCCACAATGATTGTCGCGATCCAGCAGACCGCGTTGACCCATCCTTTGATACTTCGCCCGCCGTTCTCGCCCATGCGCGCGTCGTGATAATCGTAGCCATAAAAGGGGCCAAATGGATCGGGGTAGTGCAGAGGATAGACGAGCGTATCCGTGCGCCGGAGAACTTGGGACATACACGCAGCAGGCGCATGAGCATACACACGCAGGTACGCATCAAGCGAGATCAGCGGCATCCGCTCCCGAACATCCTCGCCATAGATAAGGATACTGGCAGACTTCAACCGGAAATGCCCCTCGGTAAACAGGTAACGTTCGGAGAACGAGAGCAGATCACATTGCACGGCGCTCAGTTGCGAGCACGCATGCCAGAGCCGCCGCGCCCGCTCCGCTTCCTGCTCGCCGATGAAGTCATCCTTGAAGACAACAAAGATGTCGAGATCGCTGATGCCGACCGCACTCCCGTCCGCGTGGCTGCCGAAGAGATAGTAGCCCCGGACACGGTCGGGAAACGCCACCTCGAAGATACCGACCGTGCCCCGCAGCATCGCATCAGTGCGAGCATTCCCCGTTGAATAGACCAAGTCTGGCCCTTCAGTCATCCCCTCATTGCTCATTGCTCATTGCTCGTCGCGCTCGATGGGCAGGTCGGTGCGATGTGCATAATCGCTGAACGAGCCGACATAATGGCGCACGTCGCCGAAGCCCGCGCTTTTCAAGGCGGCGTATGAATGCGCTGCTCGGCCACCGCCCTGGCAGTACGTAATGACTTCCTCGTCGGGCGTCACACCCTTCGCCGCCAACAGGTGGCGGATTTCGTCGGGGGACTTGTACGTTCCGTCAGCATTGGAGAGTTCCGTCCACTCGATCCAGACCGAGCCAGGGATGCGGCCAAGGCGCGGGTTAACACCGGCGTATCGTCCCTGCGCGCTGCCGGTATGCTCTCCCTCGGAACGGACATCGAGGAGCACGACATTGGGGTTGTTGCTTGCGGCGGCTGCGTCGTCCGCCATCGCGAAGGTCGCCTCGTTCCAGTGTGGGATGAAGGCGACGCGTTGGCGCGCGCTATCCTGCTGCTGTGAAACCGCAAGGCCTTCCGCCAGCCATTGCTGCAACCCACCCGCGAGCAGGGCCACCTTCGCGTATCCGGCGAACTCGGCCGTCCAGAGGCCGCGCGCGTCGGTTGTCTCATTCTTCATCGCGTAGAAGACGAGAGTCTCATCGCCGGTGATGCCGAGGTTCGTCATGTATTCCCCGACGTATGCGCGGAACTGCGCGTCGCCTGCCGGGGTAGAGACAGCTTGCGCGCCATAGGGATACGCCGAAACCGCACCGGCGATATGCCCCTGCGCATATTCTTGTGGTGTCCGAGTGTCCACCGCGATCGCGCTTCCGTCCGCCAGATGTGCCGCCAGCCATGTGCTATCCACGAACTGCATCCGTACCTCCCTCGTAGTAGTTAGTAGTCAGTAGCCAGTCGCCAGTGATTCGGATTTTTCTGGCTACTGGCTGCTGGCTACTTCCCAACTAATGCTGCGACCACGTCCGGCATCCGGTTGAAGAACGCACCATTCGTGACGACGCGCGTCGCGCCCGCCGCTGTTGCTGTCGCGCGGCCCGCCGTGTCCACATGCGGCCCGAAGGCGAGGAGCGGCGTCTCCGCGGATGACGGCTCCGATCGGATTGCCCGGATCGCCCCTTCCCAATCCTGGAACGGTGTGCCGAAACTAACAACGATGCCGTCCGGCTCCCATTCCCGCGCGACCTGCGCCGCTTCCGTCATGACTGGCGCGAGCCGCACATCATAGCCACACGCGCCCAGCGTCCCCTCGATCCGCGAGGCGAACAGCAGATCATCAACGAGGACGAGGACTTTCTTCATCACGATCGCCTCACGCGCCATATCCCATCCAATCCGCCACGGCGTTTGTCGAGTGTATCACCGCGCGGCAGTGAAGTGGTTCATCGCCTGCGATGTCGCGTGCGACAGCTACGGCGTGAAATAGGGGCGGAGGCGTTGAAGGAGGTGATCGCCGAGGGCTGACACTATACTATTGTCTCTTATTCTCAGGTACAATCCAAATAGCCGTACGGCACCGTACTGGCTAGTGCGGAGCAGGTTTTGGAGGGGCGTGCCGGCTATCGGTGTGCAAGAAGGGGAGGAGACGCAATGCAGGCCATTGGGCAGGTTCGGCGGTATCATCGCGCGCTATGGGGACTGTTCCTCGCGCTTCTCATCGCGGGGCTTCTCAGCATCCATCTCGCGACGGCGGTTTCCGCCGATGTTTCGGTCAACATCATGAACTTCAAATTCGATCCGACGCCGCTCGTCATCCCGGTTGGCACGACCGTCGTCTGGACGAACCAGGATAGCGCGCCGCATACCGCGACGAGTGATCCCGGCAGCGCCTTCGTCTTTGACACGGGGATGCTCCAGAAGGGGCAATCGGGGAAGATTACTTTCACGATGGTAGGGACCTTCACCTATTTCTGCACCGTTCACCCAAATATGCACGGGACCGTCACCGTCACTGCCGCCGGGGCTGCACCAACCGCGCCATCCGCGAGTGCGCCAGCGACGACAGTGCCGGCGACGACAGTAGCGCCGCCAGCCGGTAATCCGCCTGCGGTGACTGGCCCAGTCGGCTCGGGAACCGGGAATTCGACTGGCTCGACGGGCAGCAGCGGCAGTTCGTCGACGACCTCGACCAGCGGATCCGCTGGAGGGTCGAGTGGCTCGACGGGCACGAGCGGCTCCTCGCCGACGACCTCGACCAGTGGTCCCGCTGGCGGCTTGCCAGCATACTTTGTCCGCCGGTTGGGCGACGGATAATCAGCAAACCCACGGCAAGAATGGCAAAGGGAGTGGCAGATGTCACTCCCTTTGCCATATCCAACAGCATGATCGGCGATCAGCATGCGTGCTCTTCCTCCCGGTCGCCATTCCCAATAGGCGAGATGGCGACGATCTCCTCGGTGAACTGCACGAAGTTCGCGAGCGCGCTCTCCATCATCGCCGTGCCGTATTCGATGGAGGCGTTCTTTGGCGCATCGCCGAGACAGCCGTTGCGCGTGTATTCATCGAAGCGGAAGGGGACGGTGACGTTGTATCGCCGCATCTGGTCGCGGAAGCCGTACGTCAGGTCGGTCATCTCTCCGGCGGCGAGCGCCTCCTGTTTGACAATCCGGGGGGCAAGATACATCGCCGCCGAAACTTCCATCTCGCATGCGTGCCCCGTGATCCCCGTGATCCCGAACCGCTCGTTGACATCCTTGTCCGCGAAGGAGAAATAGGACGCCGCACCGATAAATGCGACATCCAATTCCTCGTGGATGCGCGCGCACGCCGTGCCCATTGCATTCGTGTTCCCACCGTGGCCGTTGACGATCATGAAACGCCGGAAGCCGTGTTCCCGAAGCGACCCAACGATCTCGACGAGCACCTGCGTGAAGGTCTCCGATTCCAGCGTGATCGTGCCGGGGAAGTTCATGTGGTGGAACGAGACACCCCACGGCGGTCCCGGTGCTACGAGCAGGCGTGGGTATGCCAGCGCGCTCGCCCGGCGGCAGAACTCCGTGGCCCCGACGATGTCCATGCTGACGGCAAGGTTCGGCCCATGCTGCTCATTCGAGCCGATGGGCAGCAACACAACTTCCACCCGTTCTCGGACATCCCGCACCTCCGGCCACGACAGGTCTGCCAGCATCAGTCCCTGCTCGTTTCGTGCCCCGGGCAATCGCGTCTAAATATCGGACGGTTCTCACCGACGTTTCTCAGGAATTTGGTTCCCTTTCCCATCGTTTCGTCGTCCAATCCGCCACTGCCTGCTCTCCAAAACGGCAATTTCGGATGCCGAGGATGGCTGAGGGATAGCGGGAGATGCGATTCGTCGGTCGATGATTCATCTGAGCGACGAATCTACGGCGAGACGGATTTAGATGCGATTGCCCTGGTTTCGTGCCGCATTCGCTTGCTCCGCCATTGCGCTTCTCCTTCCACCATCATTCCTGGTCGCACACCCAGTATACAAGAACGACAGTTGATAGAGATTATCTATGGTTGACTGCACCAGTTGACGATAACGGGTTTTGCACGCAGAATGCATTGTTGTTCTGGGGACGCGTCCCGCGTTCACCTGCGGCACAGAACACGTATATTTGGCGGCGATGGATGCCGCCGAATTGCACCGTGTGAAATAAACATCCACCGTCAGGGTTTTCCGCCACCGCCAAGGCATGGTGGCAAGGAACATGCGGTGAACGCGGGCCGAAGGAGTCACGGGACATGCTTGAAACGGTACGCAGGCCGGCTGTTG
This sequence comes from Thermomicrobiales bacterium, assembly GCA_050999735.1. Taxonomy (GTDB): domain Bacteria; phylum Chloroflexota; class Chloroflexia; order Thermomicrobiales; family JALYUS01; genus JALYUS01. The sequence goes on from JBPCPB010000412.1 coordinate 12,134, forward strand.
TTGCAACCCTCCTGGAGAAGAGGCCGCGGATTGAGATTGCGCGCCTCGCCTATCCGGTGTCTATTGGCGCGGCGGTCGCCCTCGGCACGTATGTCCGCGGGGTTCGCACCCTCGCGTATAACTTTCCGCTCAACGATGGCGGGCTTTTCTATACGATGGTGCAGGACCTCCAGCAGGCGCACTATCAATTGCCCGCCTTCACGTCGTATAACGCGGCGAATATCCCGTTTACCTATTCACCCTTCGGTCTCTACGTCGCCGCGATTCTGAACGACATCACGCGCGTGAGTCTGACGAACGTCTTCCGGTTCGTGCCGTTCCTCGTCGTGACGCTGACGATGCTCGCCTTCTTCCTGCTTGCGCGCTCCATCCTGAAATCGAAGCCTGCCGTGATCGCGGCGCTGCTCGTCTTCGCACTCATCCCACGCAGTTTTATCTGGCTGATTATGGGTGGCGGCATGACGCGCGCCTTCGGCTTTCTCTTTGCCATCCTTGCCCTTTACACGGTGCATGAGATGTACGAGCGCGAGGAGATTCGTCTCGTCTTCCCGACCGCGCTTTTCTCCGGCCTGACGATCCTCAGCCATCTGGAAACGGGGAAATTTCTCGCCTACAGCATGGTGATCTTCTTTTTCTGCTACGGCGCGCATCGCAAAGGGGTGATTCACGCGGCGCTGGTCGCCATCGGCACGGCAGTCATCGTCGCGCCCTGGTTCATCACCGTTGTCGCCTACCACGGCCTCGCGCCGTTCCAGGCCGCGAACCAGACTGGCTCATCCATCTTCACGGGACCTGCGGACCGGCAGAATATCCGCAACATGATTCACGTCTTCGGCCTCGGCACGAACGAACCGTATTTCTGGCTACTCGGCACCTTTGGGTTGCTCGGCGCGTTGATTATCGTCGTCCGTTCCATCGCGTCGGTGCAGCGGCGGGAGTATCTCCTGCCCGCTATGCCAATTTGGTGGCTCATCATCGTGCTGCTCGATAACCGCGCGGCGGATACCTATACAACGATTCCGGTCGCCCTCTGCGCGGGTATCGGTCTCGCCGAGATGGTCATTCCCGCCCTCAACCGGGCAATTGGCGACCTTCCCGACGCGCGGCAGGTCGCGCTCTCGCTCGATGGCGCGAGTGAATGGCGGCGGACGGGGGTCGCGATTGTCCGTCACTGGCCGGCGATCGTTGTCTGCGGCTTCCTCCTCTGGTATGCCGCCTGGGGCGCGCTGACGAAGAGCACAAATGTTTCGGGCGATCTCCCCGCGCTCGCCAGCCTTACACAGGGCGAGCGCGACGCGATGCAATGGGTGTCGCAGGAGACGCCGGCAGGGAGCCGCTTCCTCGTCGTCAGCGGCAAGGGCATCTGGCCGAGCGATGATGAATCCGAGTGGTTCCCGACGCTGTCTGACCGTATCAGCCTCGCCACGCCGCAGGGATACGAATGGATGCCGGACAAGATGTTTCAAATCCAGATCTGGAAGCATGACCAGTTGCAGGCATGCACCTTTCAGGATTCGACCTGTCTCGATCGCTGGTCCATCATGACGGGTGATGCCTTCGACTACGTCTATGTCCGCAACACGGACGGCGTTTATCCCGTTGCCTCGTCGCTGGTCGCCGACTACCGCTACGACCTCGTCTACAACGGCCCCGGCGCGATGATCTTCGCCCGCCACTGACCCACACCCCGCCCGATCCCTCACTACGCTCCGTCGTGGAGCACATACCATCGAATGCCACGCGTCGCCCTTCCGTTCTTCTGTCAACTTCTTTGTCGCTTGTGTAATATAATTCATGAGCCGAATATTGTGAAACATCTTGACTTTCGGGCTTGGCAGGAGTATCGTGCTAGCCAGTAATCTCCGATTGAGACAATCAGCGCGCCATCGTCCTGCATAGGGATGCAGACGGCGCTTCATGCCACGTAGCGGCAAGGGGGGATGGGGAGATGACCGACCACCGGCAGGCGGACGAACACGTCCACGAAACGACCGATGCCCGGGAAAGCGACGGCGGGCAGCGGCTCAAGCGGCGCGGCCTGATCGCCGGGGTTGCCGCCCTCGTCGCGGGGACGCTCGCCGCGCGTGCGGGCCGGGAGGTCGTGGCCCAGGGTGAGGCGCTCGTCGTCGGCAACGGCGTGAACACGCCCGGCTACCAGAGCGCCACCGCGATCACCTGGCTCTCCGCCACCGGCCTGACCTACATCCCCGCGCTGCGCGTCACAAACGGCTACGCCGCAGCGGGGGCTACGACAACTCCACGGACGGCATCCAGGGCTACGCGGCTGGCGCCTACAACGTCGGCGTCCACGGCCGCAATAACGACAGCAGCGGCTACGGCGTGCGCGGCGACGGGGGCGGCGTGGGCGTCCTCGGCACGAGCAGCAATGGCTCGGGGGTCTACGGCAGTTCGAGCGCGAGCGTGGGCGCCTACGGCGTCAGTGCAAGTGGCTACGGGGTCCTCGGTATTGTCGCCAACGGCGCGGCGGGGCAGGGGGTCGGGGCGATCACCTACAACAGCAACTCGATCGCGCTCTCCGGGTCGGTGGGGCCGGGGGTACCCGGCGCGTACGCCGGATACTTCAACGGCCAGGTGACGATCAACGGTGACTTCGCGGTGACGGGTAGCAAGTCGGCGCTCGTCCCGCATCCCGACGGCTCGCACCGCCTTCTCTACTGCGTGGAATCCCCCGAGGCATGGTTCGAGGACTTCGGGTCGGGGACGCTCGCCAGCGGCAAGGCGGACATCGCGCTCGATGCCGACTTCGCCGCCCTGGTGGACACGAAGGACTACCACGTCTTCCTCACGCAGCACGAGGCGGAGGGGGCGGGGCTCGCCGTCACCAGGCGCGACGCGGCCGGCTTCACGGTGATGGAGCGCAACAAGGGCGCGGGCGGCGGGACGTTCAGCTACCGCGTCGTCGCCCGGCGTAAGGGCACCGCCGGGGTGCGGCTGGCGAAGGCGACGCTCCCGGAGCTGCACCCCGCGCCAGCGCCGGTGAAACCCGGCGGGTAGTCGGCGCGGACGGCGCGCGGGTGGGGGGGTTAAGGAGGGATGATGCGACGGTCAATGCGCGTGGCGCTGATCTTCCTGTCGGTGCTGCTGCCCGCGCTGCTCGCGGTCGAGACGCTGGTCGGGTCGTCGGCGGCGGCTGGCCTTGCGGCGCCGACCCCGCCGTTCACGCCGCGGAGCACGGTGGCAGCGGGGACACCGCGGATCAGTCTGCCGCCGCCCCCCTTCGTGCCAACGGTCCCGCCCGCCACCGTCTTCCCGGCGACGGTGGCGCCGGCGACGATGACGCTGCCAACGGTGACACCGAGCGCCACGCCAGGCACAATGACGGCGACGACGACCGGGACGGCAACGGGGAGCGCCACGCCGACGGGGACGGCCGCGCCGACCGTCTGTTCGACAGGAACGGCGACGGGCCCGGCAACGGGAACCGCGACGAGTACGGTGACGGCCACCGGTACACCGGGGTGCGCGACAGCCACGGCCACGGCGAGTGCGACCGCACCCGCAGTGGCGCCGACCGCCTGCCCCGCGACGGCGCCCGCCGCCGCGACCGGCCCACTCTCCCCGGCTGGCGCGAGCACGGATCTCCCCGCGTTACGCACCCGTACGACGCGCACGTTTGCGCTCGGTAACGGCAAATACCAGCGGGTGATTTCCCAGGGGTCGCTTAACTATCAGGATGCGCAGGGAAAATGGCAGCCGATTGATACCACACTCGGCACCGCGACAATGGCTGGGTATGCCGCTCAGACGAAGGCGGGCGTCTACACGGCGGCCTTCCCCGCCGATCTGAGCGCAAAGCCGGTCACCGTCTCCAGCGGCGGCGCGTCCGTCTCCTTCGCGTTGGTCGGCGCGCGCGGGACGAGTGCGACCTGTGGGAACACGGCAACCTACGCGAATGCCCTGCCCGGCGTGACGCTGGCCTATCGCGCGGAGAGCGACGCGCTGACGGAGACGCTGACGCTGGCGAGCGCGGCGGCGCCCGCGACGTATCTGTACACCGTGCAGGCGAGCGCCGGGTTGACGGCACGTGCGAACAGCGCGGGCGGCATTGATTTCGTGGACAGCGCGGGGAAAACGCAACTCGCCTTCACCGCGCCGGTAATCCACGACAGCGCGAAGAAAAAGGCGTCTGGGAAGGTCGTGCTGCAACTGGGGACGGGCGGCACGACCGTCTCGATTGTCGCCGATCCGGCGTGGCTGAAAGACCCAGCGCGCGTCTACCCGGTGGTCATTGACCCGAATGTTGTGCTGGTCGGGCCACGCTACAGCAACAAGGACTGCTTCATCTCCGGCGGGAATCCGGGCAACAATCTTTGTGGATGGCCGGATCCCACCGATTCGGTGGCGTGGAACGGGGACAACGGCGGGAATCGCTCCCTGCTGCAGTTCGATGTCAGCGATTTCAATACGAACTTGACGATCCAGAGCGCGACGGTCTACATGTTCCTGCGCGAGTATCAGGATGACAACACCCAGCAGGACGTATCGGGCGAGAACGACGTCAGTGTGCGCCGCATCACGACCAGTTGGGACGCGGGGTCGGTGACATGGAACTCACCCTGGCAGACACGGGGAGGCGATTTCGCTCCGCCACCGGCGACGGACACCAAGACCGTCGGGACCTCGGATCAGCCCGACATCAGCAGCGGCACGACCAAAGACGGGAGCCAGTACAATTGCGTGATCGGTGACCAGTGCGCCTGGGACATCACGCCGCTTGCACAGGGGTGGATCGGCAACAGCTTCCCGAACGACGGCATCCTGTTTGAAGATATCAAGGCGGCGAATACCAATGATCTGTACTTCTGCTCGAGCACCGGGCAGAATCAGTGTTCGGCGGGCCTGCGACCCTATCTGACGATCACCTATACCGATCCGGGCAGCACGGGGAGCACCGGCCCGGCGATTGGCAGCCGCCCCTTCTATACGCTCGTCGGCGGCCAGATTGATGACCGGATGAGCCTCGGCGTCAACATCCAGAGCGGCAACCTGCTCGTCACCGCCAACGATCTGACGATCGCGGGGACGGGGCTGAATCTCGCGGTGACGCGCTCCTATAACAGTCTCGCCGTCTACAAGGGGATGTTCGGCAATCACTGGGCGATGAACGGCGGTACGGACCTCTTCATTCTCCTTTTGCCGAACACCAACGATGTCATCCTGCAGAACAACACGGGTTACCGGGTCGGCTTCACCGACGCCGGGGGCGGCAACTTCCAGCATGTGCCGGGGCTGGACGCGGACCTCTATCGCTATGGGGACGGCAGTTACACGCTGACCTACCACGCGAACACCTTCCAGTACCGCTTCGACAACACGGGCCGGCTGACCTGGCAGCAGGACAAGAACGGGAACCGGATCAACTACTCCTACAACGGCAATCAGCTCGCTTCGATCACCGACACCGAGGGGCGCGCGGTCACGTTCGATTACAGCGGCAACTACGTCTCCCACATCCACGACCAAGCGGGCAGCCGGGACGTGTACTACGGCTATCAAGGCGACAACCTGCACCAGGTGACGGACGCGAACGGCGGCGTCACCTACTTCGACTACGACAGCAACAGTGGCAATCTGCAAACGATCACCGATCTGCTCCGCAACCACACGGACATCGTCTACTATGGCGGCGCGTTGTCGCGGATCCACAATATCAACCGGCCCGGCATCCCGCCGACATACCTCGATTATCCGAGTGGAAACGGGACGGAAGCCGGAACGACGATCCTCACCGACCCGAACGGCAACCAGGTGACACTCATGTACGATCAGCATGGGCTGGTGACACACACGGACATGTACGGCCATACGACGGACAATCAGTACAACGACGACTATCACGTCACGTCGGCCAGGGACGGCTACGGCAACGAGACGCGCTACCAGTACAATGCGGGGGATGACGAGCGGCTGACCGATGTCTATCTGCCGACGGGCGCGCACACAAGCACGAGTTACAGTGGCTGCAACCAGCCAACACAATGGTATCCGTGTACCATGACCGACGCGCAGGGGCACAGCGCGCGCGATACCTACAACGGCTTTAACGTCAGCGACGTGGCGAACGACCTCGGCGGGACGGTGCATACCGACTATGACGGCAATGGGCGGCCGCTCGCGGTACGGGATGCGCGCGGCAACACGACCACCTACCAGTACGACGGCCCGCACCACGAACTCTCGCAGATCATACCGCCCGTCGTCCCCGCGCCGAACACGCTGGGGAACAGCACGCTCACCTACGATCCGATCAGCCGCAAGCAGACGGTCACGGATGGCAAGGGGCAACTGACCCAGTACAGTTACGACAATCTCGATCGCACCCGGACGGTCATCTACGCGGGCAACGACGCGGTCACCTACACCTACGATGCAAACGGCAATCTGCTGTTGCGGCAGGAGGGGGCGGGCGCCACCGGCTTCACCTACGACGCCCTGAACCGGCAAGTGACGAAGACGCTGCCGACCGGGCCGTATCGCGCCGACGGGACGAGCATCGGCTACGGCTACGACAACGACGGCCACCTGGCGTATGTGCAGGATGTCTACGGCACCGTGATCTACCACTACAATGCCTGGAATCTGCTCGACGTGCTGACGGACAACGACGGCAGGCAGATCACCTACACCTACGACAACAACAATCACCATAGCGGCACGACCTTCCCCGCCGGGTCGGGGGGAAGCGTGACCGTGGCGCTCGGCTACGACGCGAGCGAGCGGCTCGCCTACCTGGTGGGGACGGCGGCGAACGGCGGCTGGCTGACGCACTATCAGTACAGTTACCAGAACGGGGGCGTGGACACGGCGCTGCGGCAAAGCGTGAGCGACGATGTGACGGGGACGACGACCTACACCTACGACGCGGGCAACCGGCTGATTGGGGCGACGGCGACGGGTGGCCAGCCAAGTAGGTACCAGTACGCCTACGACCTGAACGGCAACCGGACGGGCACGGTGATTGGCGGGGCGGGGACGAGCGCGACCTTCAACGCGGTGGACGAAGAAGAGGCGTGGAATCCCGGCCAGCCGCGCAGGTACACCTACGATGCGAATGGCAACGAGGTGAATAGCAGCGTCGGAGAGGCGCGGGTCTACAACAGCCGGGATCAGACGACAGGGATCACGGGCTTGAACGGCACCGTCGCGCCGATCAGCTATCTGGACGGGGGGCAGGGCGAGCGGACAGACGCGGGAGGCAGCCACTACGTCAACGCATCGGTGGGGATAAGCCGGGAGACGAAGGGCGGGACGACGACGCTCTACACGCGCACGCCCGCCGGTCAGGTGGTGAGCGAGTTGCTGCCGGGCGGAGCGCGCTACTACTACCTCTCTGATGGGTTAGGGAGTGTGGTGGCGCTGGTGGACGTGAACGGGAATGTGGCCGCGCGGTACGGGTACGACCCCTACGGGCAGACGGTGGTGAAGACGGGGAGTGCAGCGGACAGCAATCCGTTCCGATACACGGGGGCATATCTGGACAGCACGGGGTTGTACAAGATGGGGGCGCGATACTACGACCCGGCGCGTGGGCGTTTCACCCAACTCGATCCACTGGGGAGCGGCTACATCTACGCCAGCGACAACCCGGTCAACTTCACGGATCCATCGGGTCTGAGGGATGAAGATCCTAGCGAGGACAATAATCCGCCACCTAGTGATAAACCTGATGGCAATCCTGACTTCCCTACGGCGCCACCAGGTGGCAGTGAGTTTGACTCCGGGCCATTCCACTACGAGCCGACTGGAGAATCGCGATGCTCTTCCGATGATACGCTACAATATGAATATGAGATTCACACGTACGACCTCCCGAGTGAGAGCTATAGGGGGACAGTTTGGTTGGACTCAACAGACCCGTGTCCGTCGTGTAATGATACGCGGCTAGTATCTCGCCACGCTGATTCTGATGGATGTATCCTCTCTGCATGATCGGTTGTCCATGCAGGAGGAGAGCAATGCGAAAAGTATACATCGTCAGGTTGACCGGAGAGGAACGGGAGCAGTT
>JBPCPB010000471.1:0-11588 GCA_050999735.1 Thermomicrobiales bacterium
CAAGTATCGCTTGCGGGCCGCGCCGCCGAAGAAGTCTTCTTCGGTGAACAGTATATGACGATGGGCGGCGATCTCCCGGCTGCCAATAACATCGCCCGGATGATCGTCATGTTCGGGTTCGATAACAGTTTCTACTTCCTTCCCAACGCGCCACCCGATGGAGAGCAGAAGAAGCGCATCGAGCGGGTGCTCCAGGAGGAGTACAAGAAGGTGAAGCGGCTGCTGATGGAGCATCGCGATGTGGTTGATGCCCTCGCACAGGAGTTGCTCGTTCGCCATGAACTGACCGACTACGAAGTGCTCGATGTCATCCGGCGGTTTGAACCGCTCCCGAAGGATTACGGACGGGACGGCGAGGTACCGCTGGTCTACAATGAGCCTGAGCCGCAGCAAATCGGCCAGCCCGCCGCCTATGCCCCGCCGATCCCGGCGGACGGCGACTAACCCAAACAGTAGAGAGAGCATGGAGGCCCCTGCGATTACGCAGGGGCCGTTTTCTTGTGCGTATGGCCATCTTCACCACTTCTGGGGTACGGCGTTTCCCGCATCACGTTGAAGCCGCCGGTGTCCGTCGTATCCCTCGTTTCGGGCGGGAGACAGATACGGCGGCAGAGGGCGGTGAGGGTAGCAGTGGTGAGGTCCGGCATCTCCTCGCGGGCGCGCGGCTCCTGGATCGCATGTGGGCCGCGCCGGATGCGGATCGTCAGGATACCGAGTTTCCTGGCGGGCGTGATGTCGTAGTCGAGGCGGTCGCCGATCATCGCGGCCTCTTTCGGGTCGCAGGCGGCGTGGTCGAGGGCGTACTGGAAGATGCGCGGGTCGGGCTTGCCGAAGCCGAGTTCGCCGGAGAGACACCAGAGATGCACCGCTTCCCCGAACCCGGCGATCTCCGCCCACTCGCGGATCGTCGCGGGTTGGTTGGCGATCACCGCAGTCCCGAACCGCTTCGCGAATGTCTCCATCGTCGGCTTCGTCTCCGCATAGGGCGGCGTCGGGCGGGAAAGGTTGCGCAATTCCTGCTGCACGGCGGCTGCGTTCTGCTCGTCCACGAGTCGGTTGAGGACGCCCCGGACGACATGCCGGTCATACGACGCGATCGCCGCATCCCACGCATTGCGCACGGCGGCGAGCGGCACGCGATGACCGCGCAGCGCGAGCAACCGGACAATCTGCTTGCGCGTCTGCTCATCGCCGAGCGTTTCGTCCATCAGCACGGAGCCGACATCGAAAAAGAGCCAGCGAATCCGCTGCAGGCGGTTCTCCAGCGCATTGGTGTCGCGCAGGCGGCGAGGGAGTAAGTCTGGCCGCGTCGGGGGAATGCTCATGCGGCAGGCGCCACCGCGTCTACTTCGATCTCGACGCGCATCGCCGGATCAATCAGCGCGGCGACGGCGAGGAGCGTGCTGCACGGTCGCACCGCGCCGAATGTCTCTTTCAGCGCCCGCGCCACTTCCGTCCAGTCGTGGATGTCCACGAGGTAAACGCGATAGCGCACGACATCCTCCATCGTCACCTTTACCTCGCCGAGCGCCCAGCGGATATTGGCGAGGATTTGTACGGTCTGCGCGTACGGATCGTTGATGCCGACGAGCGCGCCCTCCTTCATCGCCGTCGTGCCGGAGGTATAGACAAGATTGCCAATCCGCACCGCGCGCGAGTAGCCAACCCGCTCCTCCCACGGCGTCCCGGACGAAATATTCACCCGCTCATGGGCTGTGTCAGTCATTTATTGCCCCTTTCTTCGCATTTTAGGTGAGGCTGTCGTGCCAGAGAAGAAAGTGTAAGCCAACGTTGCCCATCTCCACCTGCCAGGCGGCCGCGTTGTCGGGTGTGTAAGTGAGCACGCGCCGCTCGAACGCCTGCATCAGCACGGAATGCAGCGTACCGCCGACGCGCGTCTGCGTCCAATACGGCTCGGTGATGGGCAGGCCGAGCAGCGTCTGCCAGTCCGCCGGAAGCGTCTGCATCCAATTCCAGAAGACATCCGGGATATTGTGGCCGAGATTCGCGTCATACTGCGCATCCACGACATAGCCGGCGTGCGACGGGTCATCCCCGACGTGGCCACCGCTGTCAATCGTCGCGGTCACCGGCCGGCCGACCAGCTTCGCGGCGCGCCGGTCCTTCGCCAGGTCGCCGAACGACGCGACATTCCAAAGCGTCGCGTAGGTTGGGCAGGCATCGTTGTTCGTTGCATCCCCTGCGACGGGAATTGCGGCCGGGCGATACGATTGGAAGGCGGTATTGCCGATCTGCACGCCGCCGCTGACCATCTCCGTGACGAGCAGGCCGTTGGAGACGCCGCTCGTCGGCGTGGTCAATTCCATCCGCGCTTTGTCGAAATAGAAGACGGTCCGCATACCGCCCGGCGACTCCGCGTACGGTTCCATCCGCGTCGTCACGGTGTCCGGTCCATAGAGCCAGGATCGTGTGACTTTTCCGGCCGCGACCGCGCCATCCCCGCCGCTCCATGCCATGCCGATCACGCCGGGAGCGGCATTGATCCCGTTTGGCAGGCGATAGCCGGTAGCGGGCAGCGCGGGTGCGGCAGGGAAAATGGGCAGCGCGCGGGATGAAGGGGGTGGTATCGGGATACTCTTGCTCACCACTGCGGGAGGCGTTGTGGTCGGCACAGTGGTCGCGGTCGCGGACACGGTCGCTCCCGGCGTCGCGGCGGATGTGGGTATGGATGGAGATGGGGGCACGGTCGTCGGCGTTGGCACGGTAGTGGGCTGGCTTGCGACTGATGCGGGTTTTGTGGCTGGCGCGGCGCCGGGCACGATGACGCTCGCTGGATCGCCCGCACCCTTCGTGCGGAAGGCCCAGGTGCGGGAGAATTGCTGCCCGTTTGCGGCGCCGCTGACCGTTACTTTGTAATCCGTGCCCGGTTGCATCGGGGCGGTGGAGGCGATCAGGTCCGTATTCTTCGAGAGCCAACCCGTACCGACGCTCGCGAAAGACGGAACCGTCTGCCCATGCGTGGTGATCGTCGCATTCGTAAAGGTCACACCACCATCGCCGTTATACTTGAGCGTGATCGGCGTGCCGATCGGGTATGAGGCGCTCGTGAAGGCATTGGGCGATTCACCGTCGAACGATGTCCCGATGCCCGACGCGCCATCCGGTGGCCACTGCTCCCAGATGGGATCGGCGGTCGCGCTCCATTCGGGCGTGCCGACATCAATCACGTCCACCTTGACTGTGTCATTGATGACACCGAAGCCGATATGGATATAGCGTGGGTCGAGAAGTGTCAGGCGGTGATTAATCGTGTTGATGTACCAATCCAGCGAGGCGAGTTGATTGCCACTCAACCCCATATTCTCGTTGACATTGCGGCTCGGATAGCCGGCGGCCAGCGCGCGGGCAAAGAAATCCGCGCCGGTGAAGCCCGGCAGGCCCGGCTTCTCGTCGTGGATGCCGACACCACCGCTGCCACTGTTCAGTTGGTAGTAGCGGGCATGCGCCTGAGCCGACTGGTCGAGCGCGGGATGGCGCGTGAGCGGTGCGACGCCGATCGCGGCCCGCCACTGATTGATGCGAGCGAGTGCGGCGTTACGTTGCGATTCGAGGTCATCCGACGCCGCGTGCGTGACGGTATAAAGCGGCATGATGAGGCTACAGATCAGCAGCATGACGCCCGCTAGACTTGCTCGCCTCATCCGGCGCATGCTTCCAACTCCCCCTATCGCCCGATTGAACATCCGCCGCATCATAGTCGGTGCGACGCGAAGACGCAACGTTATGCAAACCTGGGAGAGGGATCAGTAAAGAGTAGTCGGCCCTACAGTTGTCGTTGCAATAGCATTGCCGACTCGCGGCTATGTTGCACTGGGCGCGGTACCCGGTCGTCATCCGCGCGACGCGTCGCCCAGCGCGGCCTCCAGGCGCGCGCGTAGATGGCCCGTCCACCCGCCCCCGAGGATGTCCATCACCCGGCGCTGCCCTGGGTCCGCCTCATCGAAACCATCGTGGGTGAGGAATAGTCGCGTCCCGCGACCTTCCCGCGCGAGCCGCCACGTCACGGTCGTGTTCAGTCCCGGGCCACCGCACCAGCTGATCTGGAGGAGTTCCTCGGGCCGGAGGTCCAGTACCTCGCAGTGGACGATTCCGTCGAAGTCCGCACCCGGCGCCGGGACGGCACGGAAGGTGAAGTGGTGGCCGATGCGGGCCTCAAAGTCGTTCGGCATGAGCCATTGTGCCAGCAGGGCGGGATCGGTGAGCGCCCGCCATACCGCCGCCGGTGGGTGAGGCAGGAAGCTGTCGGTCTCAATGGCCGCCATTAGCGCCCCTCCTCATCGTCGAGTAGTTCGCCCAGCATGACGAGGCGATTACGCCAGAAACGCTCATAGCCGGCGACCCAGGCGTCCACTTGGCATAGCGGTCCAGCGTCGAGCCGGTAGTGGCGCTCGCGTCCCACGCGCTCCTCCATGACGAGCGCGGCCTCGCGCAGCACCCGCAGGTGTTGCGACACCGCCGGTCGGCTCATCGCGAAGGCGCTCGCCAGCTCATGCACCGGACGCGGCCCTGCCCGGAGCGCGTCGAGCAGCGCGCGGCGCGCCGGGTGGGCGATCGCGTCGAAGACGTCGCCCTCAGGCATGAACGGGTGCGGTGGCCTGCAAGACGAGGCCATTGCCGTCGGGGTCGTCGAAGGTCACATAGCGCCCCCAGGGCGATTCCTGGATATCACCCTCGATCGTGACCCCGCGACCCCGCAACGCGGCAATATCGGCCTCGATGTCGTCGGTCTCGACGACGATCCCCTTGAGCGAGCCCGGCGGCATTGTCTCAAACCACGTCACGAGCGTGATCGCCGTCTCCGCGCCCCTCGGGGCGACCTGCACCCAGCGCCCATCCGGCTCCATAGCATTGTCCGCTACGAGATCGAAGCCGAGGACGTTGACGTAGAAGTCTTTCGCGCGATCCTGGTCGGCCACCGGAACAGAGAACAGTTGCACCTTGCGCAGAGCCATGATTTCCTCCATATATCTACAGACCTCTACCCACGCGGCGGAGGCGGAGTCCTCGTTGACCCGCAGGGCATTACGCCCGAAACCTCTACGGCATCATCTCAGTGCTGCCATCACAACCGCCGCGACACGGTCATTATACGTAAGGAAATGCTTACCCGTCAAGGACTGCCCATCGGCCCAGGGGTCTTGCCCGTTAACGCAATGCTGCCCGGCGTCGTCGGCATCGTGGACACCATTCGCGTCTGATTCCCGCATGAATCGCAAAAGGCAAGCCGAGCGATGGAGGCGCGGGCCGGAAAGCCTGTGCTATCGGTGCCGGGTGCTCTTTGGTCAGATTTCCGGCCTTGCGCCAGCGATCATTGATCCTCTGTTGACGCGACGATGCTATGATTCTCTTGCGTTCTCGTAGACAATAGAGTGAGGACGCACTGCACGAACGCGCTGTTTCTCGAGTACATTCATGCTTCTGGCATCGCGTATGCTCTATACGGTATAGTGTTTCCAGAGAGAAGGAGGAGCGAACCCATGAGTTACGGAGCACCGTCCGCGGGATATGGACAGCCCGATCTTCAATTGGGGATGCCCGTCAGTTCGGACAACGGATGGACCGGCACGATTACCGAAATCATCCCCGCCGCACCCGGCTATGAGGGCGCGGTGCGCGTCGCGTGGCATGGCGATGGCACGACGCTCGTCGCCCGCTCGATGTTTGTGATCGAGAACGGCCAGGCGGTGATCCGCACGCAACCGCCGCCAGCGCCGCCAGCGCCGCCGCAATACATGGACCCCCGGCCGCAGGCTTCGGAAGACGACCTCGCAACCCGGCTCGCCGCTCCGGCGGAGAACGATCCATCGCACGTCAATCCCTACGTCAACGACACGCCGCTCGTGACGGCGGAGCCGCCGCCGATCCATCCGACGCACGGCGGGCAGATGCGCGATGACGCCGACGCGACTGCTATCCCCCCCGCACCGCGCGATACGATGCCGATGGACGCGGATGTGACAGCGCCACTCGACGCGACGCACGAAGCCGGCACGCAAATCATGGACGCCGACCAGCAGGAAATGACCGTCCCTGTCATCGAAGAACGGGTTGAGGCGCATCCCGAATGGCGGGACGCCGGTTCGATCATCGTCCGCACGGTGGCCGAGGAGATCCCCCAGACATTGACACAGGAGACGCAGCGCGAAGAACTCTTCGTCGAACGCGTTGCGATTGGCCGCGCACTCGCGGACGGCGAAGAGGTGATGCCGCGCGAAGAAGGCGACACGTACGTCATTCCCGTCGTCATCGAGGAGGCGGTCGTCGTCACGCGGCGCGTCCTCGCCGAGGAACTGCGCATCACCAAGCGCGTCATTCCCACGATGCAAACGATCCAGACAGTTGTGCGGAAAGAGCGCGTCGAGATAGACGCGGGCCATCTTGCCGACCGCGTGCATGACGCCGATGGCACCGATGCCGCGACCGATCTCCCGCAAGCGCCACGGACGGAATACCCGTCCTGAGGCACGCGAATCGGGATCGAGATCGGGTGGTAGACCCGAATGACGAAGTACCCTTCGAGGAAGGGATACAACACGCTGAGGGCACGCGCGCATAATCCGACCAATCGGCGCCGATGATCTGATGGGATGCCCCTGCGGCATCCCTTTTCTTTTCCTCTAGAGAGCGTTTATCGAGAATATATGTAGATTCTCTCGAAGCTCATGTACTGTCAATGTAGTCAAACTCGCGACGAAACCTGCTAATCAAATTGCTACAGTCCATTATTCGATTCGCTCCATCATGGCACACATGTTGCCACAGCGTAACCCAGATCGGTATCGGCTGTGATACTGAGATGTGACGCACTTTGGGACATGAGCGCCCAAGCCAGAGAGGAGTCAAGCCATGACGATGGGACGCAGCGAGTACGACCAAACAGACATGGGAGCCTATGACTACACCGACCGCCTCGTCGCGGGCGCGGACGTCTATGGCTCGGACAATGAGAAGATTGGTACGATCGCGGATGTCGGCCAGAATTATTTCCTCGTGCAGAAGGGCTGGCTATTCATCAAGGACCTGTACTTGCCGACCAGCGCAATCGCGCGAGCGGACGGCAATACTGTCTATCTGAGTCTCACGAAGCACGAAGCCGAGCAGATGGGGCGCGACGACCTCCCCACCGCTGGCGATGCCTGGTACGGCACGCAGCGCACCGGCGCCGCGATGGCTGACACCGGCTACACAACCGGCCGAACGATGGACCGCACAACGGACCGCACTGATTACACTGCCGATCGGGAAGTTGATCGCGGCGTTACCGAGGGCGAGAACGTCCGCGTCCCGATCGTCGAGGAGCAGTTGAAGGCGGGCGTCCGCGAAAATGAGGCTGGTCGCGCGCGGATTGTCAAGGATGCGCGCGAGGAGGAGCAGTCCATTGATGTGCCGGTCGAGCACGATGAAGTGTACGTGACCGAGCGCGCCGTCAACCGCCCCGCCACGGAAGCGGACCTGAACATGCGTGACCGGGACATCGAGATCCCGCTCAAAGAGCAGGAAGTTGTCACGCAGAAGCAGGCGATGGTAACGGGCGAGGTGAATGTGCGCAAGGAAACCGTGACCGACACCGAGCGAGTGTCCGACACGGTGCGCCGCGAAAATGTACATGTTGAGGACCCGAATAACCCACGCGTTCATGTCGAGGACGAACGCGGCATGGCGGGCGACCGCTATGAGGCGGACCGGAGCGGCGAAGGAATTATTGACCGCGCGAAGGATAAACTGCGCGACGGTGAAGACACGATGCGGAACCGCTAACGCGCCGTCAGCAAACGAAATAATCGAAATCGAGGCGGCGGGATGCTTCCGGGCATCCCGTTCTCGTGCGTTTGGCACCGATATTGCCGAGGAAGAGCGCGCGACCGTTGTGACGATGATGACGAACAGGAGCAATCGCATGAGCATCAGCAATGGAAACCCACCCGTCGGCGTCGGCTACGGACTCCCGACCGACGACCCCGACGAACCCGTCGAGGAGCGGAAGACGAATACCCGGCAGGACCGGCAGGATCGCATCGGCGAACAGGAACGCGAATTGCCCAACGGACCGATGAGTGCGGAACAAAAAGTTGAGGAGATCGTCGTGCGCGAGCAGGGTGTTAATTCCTTCGCCGATGCTGAGGAAGTTGACCAGATGGAACGCCCGCCGAGCGTCAACGACCAGAAGCGGAACATGGATGATGGCGGCAACCTCGTCAGTAATACTGTCGAAAGCGCGTGGGACTCCCTCGATAACCCGGATAATCGAGATCGCGATAAAGGTCGGCGATAAAACCTAACCCCCCGGCCCCTTCCCTAAAAGGAAGGGGAGTGAGGCTCCAGCATATCGGGGTGTTATGCATAACGCCTCGGTATTGCGACGAGTCACCCTTTCCTTTTAGGGAAGGGGCAGGGGGGTTAGGTTCTTTCACCTCTGGCGTCTCCGCCCGCCGCACGGTACGCTAGACACGGAACGTCAAATGGTTGCGTTGGATGCGGAGGAGAGTGCACCGATGGTCAGTTCCGTGGAGATCGCGCAGGGCGCGCGTGTTGTGGATGCGAGCGGGCGCGCCGTTGGTCGCGTTATCGCGGTCGAGTACGAGCATATCGTTGTTGAGCAGGGATTCTTGTTCACACGGACGTTGTATCTGCCGATCAGTACAATCGCGCGCGTCGAGGGCGCGTCCGCGAAAGGAAAAGGGCGCGTCCATCTCAACATCACGGGCAAACGGGTCGGCGAAATCGGCAAGAACGACACCTTCAAGGAGGAGCGCGACTATATCGGCGCATCCGTTGAGAACGCGCGCTTCGCGAAAATCCTCCCGACTGCCACTGCCGGCCTGATTCCGACACGCCACACGGCGGACGACTTTGCCGCCCCATCATCCTACGGCAATCCCTACAATGGCGGCGATCTTTCCGCCGCCGATATCGCGCACGAGGGCGTTCCTACCCTCCACGGCAACGCGCCGGACGCACAAACCTTCTTCGAGCAGGCCCAAATCGCCCGGCGACCCGCGAAGAAGTAACGAGTAACGAGTAACGAGAAGGTGGCATGGCGACCGATTCAAGCCTTGTGACCACACAGCCGCAACCGACACCGTATTCCGATGTCAACGTGGTGCTGCACGATCTCTTGCGGAGCATGCGAATTATTTTGGGGGATCACTTCCGGGGGATGTATCTCTCCGGTTCTCTCGCCCTCGGGGATTTCGCTGCGTACCGAAGTGATATTGATTATGTCGTCGTGATCGACGCCGATCTTTCCGGCAACCTTCTATTGGCGTTGCGCGCGATGCATGCCGACTTCAATGCCAGCGACTCGCCGTGGGCAACGGAGGTAGAAGCGGCATACATTCCGCACGATGCCTTGCGTCGTTACGATCCTCTCCATGCGTGCCATCCGCACATCGAGCGCGGCGCGGGCGAAATTCTCGACATGGATCACCTCGGTAGCGACTGGATTATCCAACGCTTCATCCTGCGAGAACACGGGGTGATACTCGCGGGACCCGACCCGCGTACATTGATTGATCCCATCCGCCCGGAAGACCTGCGCCGGTCGGTAGTTACACTCATGAATAATTGGTGGGGGCCGATGCGCGATGATCCCGCGCCATTGTTCCGGCATAACATTGGCTACCAAGCCTACGCCGTGCTGACGATGTGCCGGATACTCTACACGCTCGATGTTGGCGCCGTGGTCTCCAAGCCGGTCGCCGCGCGTTGGACGCAAGGAATCACGGATGGGCGCTGGGATGCGTTGATCGAACATGCCCTGGCATGGCGGAAAGATCGTCTGACTACACCATCAGACAACGATCTGAACGAGACGCTGGACTTAATCTTGTACACACGCGAACGCTATCAGGCGATGACGCAATAAGGGCGAACTTTCCATGTGGTCTGCAGGGAAGTAGACGCCGTCACGAGGTTAGCCCGGAGACAACGACCGGCGTGCCGGAGCCGAGGCCGCATTCATCGGCCGCGTTGCCCCGCCGTAGCGCAATTTCCAGATAGCCATGGCTGCCAATCAGCGCGAGCGGCTTTCCCTCGCCGACCATACCATAGGTCGCCGTGAAGGGGAGTGCGGCGAGACTCGCGCACGTAATCGCCACACCGTGAGTACCGGGCGGCGGCAGGACGCGCGCGGGAATATTGCTGACACAGTTGCCGAAACTATCCACGTAAATGATCTCGCCCCGGATCATCCCCGCCCCCTCCTCGTACGATGGCAGCGTGAGCCGGACGGGGTTATCGAGCGGATCACCGAGATGGGGAAGGTGCGTCCCATTGACGAGGTGCGCGGCGGCGGGAGCGAAGATATCTCGCCCGTGAAATGTCGTGGAGATCTCCCGCACGCGCCAGTAATCCGGGTTCGTCAGCACAACGCCGCGCCATGTCAGGCCATCGCGCGCGGCGGTATCGAGAATATGACTGAAGAGGCCATTATCTGGCCCGACGAAGTACTGACCGTCTATTTCCAGAGCAATCGGGCGGCGATTCGTGCCGACACCGGGGTCTACAACGACGACATGCGCGGTGCCGTCCGGGTACATACGCCAAAGATCAGCGATCACAAATGCTGCCTGGATAATGGAGTGACGGCTGATGGCATGAGTCACATCCACAATGGTGACGCGGAGCGCCGTGCGCAGGATCGTGCCCTTCATCTGCGCGACGTAACTATCGCGCAACCCAAAATCAGTTGTGAGCGTGACAATACCACCGGCGTGCATCGCACAACCCTCCTCTCACGTCTGGCGGGGGCGCGCGGCGTGGTGAGGGAGTATCGCACGGCGCGGATGGCAGGTGCAACGGAGCGGGAGGTTCGAAGTTCGGAGTAAGAGTGGTGTCCCTCTCCGAACCTCGAACCTCGAACTTCGAACTACTGACGGATATCGAGGATCAGTGAAACGCTACCCGTGCGCATCTCACGGATATGCTGGACAACACCAAAAATGCGCTGCCCATCTCGCGTTTCGAGCATTACCGTCTCACCGATGGTATAGGGTCGCTGAGGCTCGGAGATGAAGCAGCGCCCACGCATCGGCTGCGCTCCGTCTCCCTTGGCGGAGGGATTTTCCTGTCGGTACAAACGATAAATGACATCGCTGTCACGACGCGCGGTCACCCGCGTGCCTTGCACATCCCAGAGGATGCCCGCGATGCCATCGAGTTCCGTGCCATCCACAGTCACGCCTTCCTCTATACGATCTTGCGGCCTGGCATCATCTCTGGATGTGTGTCTGTACCCCATCGGTATTCCACCAGTGTATACATGCCCGTTACCTGATTCGTCGTGCATCGGGACAATGCGCAATCTTGCCCCACGGTTCATTCATCTGTATAAACGGGAATGGGTGACAATTTGTGATGCGAAGTCCTAAAATAGCATCCATTAGTCTATGACCGGACAAGGAGGAAGGCGGCTCGCTCTGAGCCGCCTTCCTCCTTGTCCTGGGGTGCGTGCTGGCTGCTACCCCTGGGTCTTGCGGGGGTCGAGGGCATCCCGTAACCCATCGCCAATGAAGTTGATGCTCAAGACCGTCAGGAAGATCATCAGCCCCGGCCCCACCGCCATCCAC
>JBPCPB010000491.1:0-5408 GCA_050999735.1 Thermomicrobiales bacterium
TGCATCGAGCCGTCGGCATACGTCCCCGTCGCCGTGAACTGCTCCGTCTGCCCGACCTTGATACTCGGTGGGTTCCCTGCCCCGCTGGGGGGAGTGAGGGTGATGCCGGTGAGGGGTGCGGCGGTGATAGCGATCGTATACGGCTGGCTGCCAGTGAAGCCATTCGCGTCCGTCGCCGTCACCGTCACGGTGAAGGAATCGGTTACGGTTGGCGTGCCGGAGAGCACGCCGGATAGGGAGAGTGTCAGTCCGGTGGGCAGTGTACCCATTGTCACGGTGAAGGCATACGAAGCCGTGCCACCCGCCGCAGTGATGGTCGTCGGGGGATAGGCAACGCCTTTGACGCCGCTGGGCAGAGTAGTTGGGCTGAGGGTGATCGTCGGCGCGCTGTTCATGAGGCTGAAGGTCACGGACGCCGCGCCCGCTGCACTGGCGGTGACGCTGTACGACCCTGCCGTCGTGTTTGCCCTTGCGGTGACGCTCGCCTGCCCGCCCGTAATCGTCGCCGGGCTGCCGGTGAGCGTCGCGGATGCCCCGGCGTTCGGGATGGCGGTGAAGGTCACCACGCCGCCATTGACCGGCTCATTGTCCGCCGCGCCCGCCGCGCTCGGCGTGACGGTGACGACGAGCGGGTTGGTGAAGGTTGTACCCGCGACGGCGCGCTGATTGTCGCCGCTCGTCTTGGTGAGGATGAAGCCCTGGCTCTCGAAGGCGCCGATGTCGCAGTGCGCCCCCACCGGTCGGGTGACGCCGCGCTGATCCTTGTCCACGGTAGGATCGCCGGTACCGCAGTGATTAGCGGCGGGGATCACATCAATGGCGGGGGAGCCGGGCAGGA
Source organism: Thermomicrobiales bacterium (assembly GCA_050999735.1). GTDB lineage: Bacteria > Chloroflexota > Chloroflexia > Thermomicrobiales > JALYUS01 > JALYUS01. Next base: position 839 of record JBPCPB010000491.1, read on the forward strand.
GGGCAATCGTCTCGGTCGGGCCACCATAGGCGCCGAGGGGAGCGAGCAGGGGCATCGGGTTGACAATGTCGCCGTTCGTGCCGTTGGCGATGCCGGTGCTGCCGCTCGTATTGCCGATCAGGTTGTGGCCGTGGCTCGTGACCGGGCCGGAGATGTCGGGGGCGGTGGGGGCGGTGTTGCCCGCGACGATCGTGTTCGTCAGATTCACCGTGTCGTTGTTGGAGATGCCGCCGCCACCGGCATTGCTTGCGCTGTTGCCGGTAAGGGTGCTGTTCGTCACGGTCACCGTGCCGACGTAGTTGCCGATGCCGCCGCCGACGCCCGCGCTGTTGCCGGCGAGGGTGCTGTTCGTCACCGTCAGCGTGCCGTTGTTGAGGATGCCGCCGCCACCACCGGACGTGCTGTTGGCGGAAAGGGTGCTGTTCGTCACCGTCAGCGTGCCGCCAGCGTTGTAGATGCCGCCGCCGAACTGCGCGCTGTTGCCGGAAAGGGTGCTGCTCGTCACCGTCAGCGTGCCCCGGTTGCCGATGCCGCCGCCGCTGCCGCCGTTGGCCGCGTTCCCATTGGCGATAGTCAGGTTCGCGATGCTCGCCGTCACCCCGCTGTTGACAACGAAGACGCCATACGTCGCGCTGTTCGGTGTCGCTGCCGCCTGCACCGTCACGCCCGCCCCGCCCGTCGGCCCCGTGATCGCCACATTCTTGTTGAGCGCGGGCAGGGCGCTACCCAGCGTGATCGTCCCCGTGACGCTAAACGTGATCGTGTCTCCCGTGCCAGCGCCGGCGTTGACCTGCGTGATCGCATAGCGCAGATCACCCGCCGTACCCGACCCCGTGCCGGTGTCCGTGAGCGCGGTAACCGTGTAGCCCGCCGCCGCCACCCGCTGCGTATGGAAGGCGAGCGTGATGACACACACCACCGCGCACAACCCGATGACGATCCCCCGCCCGATCAGCCGCCCCCGCGATTCCCGCATATCCCTGCCCCTCTCGCTGTCTCATCGGTCGTATTCGTGAGCCACGTTAAGTATAGCGGATGGCGTCAAGAAGTGGACTTTCACTCTTTTTCGCCTTTGAAACGCTTTCGTAATGGGAATGGCGCCGTAAATGCCCAGCCTTTGTTTCGTAGGGGCGATGCTTGAATCGCCCTCTCGCGATGGCAGGGCGATGATCGGCAAGGCGCGGATGCTCCGGGAAGGGCGATTCAAGCATCGCCCCGACGGACACGCAGCGATGCCTATAAAAAGACAAGAGTAACAAATTGGACTGCAAGCGCGTTGTATGTATGTGAGCGGTTTTTCGATAACGGTTTCGGCGCATGCGACGCGAGTATCGTCTGAAGCGCGGGCATGCGGTGGGAGGGTGAGAGAGCATGGCAGCGACGATCCCGGTAGCAATCATCGGCGCTGGCCCCTACGGGCTGGCGACGGCGGCGCATCTGCGAGCGGCAGGCGTTGGGGTGCATGTTTTTGGCGAGGCGATGGCCTTCTGGGAGCGGCAAATGCCTGCCGGGATGCTCCTCCGCTCGTATTGGGATGCCTCGCACATCGCTGATCCCAACCACGATCTGACCCTTGATGCGTACGAGGCGGCATCGCACACGGCAGTGCCGCGTCCGGTGCCGCTGGAGCGCTTCGTCGCCTACGGTCAGTGGTTCGGGCAGCAAGTCGCGCCCGATCTGGATCAGCGGCAGATCGCACGCGTCGAACCGGAAACGGACGGCTTTCGATTGATGACGGCGGACGGTGCATCCATCCGTGCCGGGCGGGTCGTCGTCGCGACGGGCATCGCGCCATTCGCCTGTCGGCCCCCACCGTTCGCCGGTATCGCGCCCGCATTGGCGTCACATACCGCGGAATGCGGCGACTTCCGCGTCTTTGCCGGGCGGCACGTCGCCGTGATTGGCGGCGGCCAGAGCGCGCTTGAATCCGCCGCGCTGCTGCACGAGGCCGGGGCGGACGTCGAGGTCATCGTGCGGGCGGCGGAGATTCACTGGCTGCGCTACGGCTCCGGCTCGCAACTGCACGCGGCGCTGCACAGCGACCGGAACCCCGTTAAGCCGCTCCTCTTCCCGGCGTCGGACATTGGCCCGCCGGGCCTGAACTACCTCGTGGACAAGCCCGCGCTCTTCACAAAGATCCCGACGCGCGCCATACGGGGCCGTGCTGCCCGCCGCGCCATCCGCCCGGCCGGTTCGGGCTGGTTGCGCCCCCGCCTGCGCGATGTGCCGATCACGATGGGCACGGCGGTCATCGCCGCGAAAGCCGGTTGCGGCGACCGACTGCGCCTCGCCCTCAGCGACGGCACAATCCGCACGGTGGACCACGCGCTGCTCGCGACCGGCTACGCGGTGGATGTGGCGCGGTATCCCTTTCTGGCGCCGGAACTGCTGCGCGGGCTGGACCGGATCGCGGGGTATCCGCGCCTGCATGCCGGGTTCGAGTCCTCCGTGCCGGGGCTGCACTTCCTCGGCGCACCGGCGGCGGAGAGTTTCGGCCCGCTGATGCGCTTCGTCGCGGGGACAGGGTACGCCGCGCGCGGCCTCGCGCATGCGGTGAAGTTCGGGGTTCGGGGTTCGGGGTTCGAGGTTCGAAGAACGGGATCAGCGCCTCCCGAACTCGTTTCTCCGAACCGCGAACTCCGAACCCCATGACGACCGTCATGGCAGGCTACCGAGGGAAACGCGCGCTCGATCTCGTCATCACCGTGCCCGCGCTGATCGTGCTGTCGCCCGTGATGGCGGCCGTCGCGGCGCTCGTCGCGTGGCGGATGGGCCGCCCGGTGCTCTTCAGCCAGCTGCGGCCGGGGCGCGGCGAGCGGCCATTCGCGGTCTATAAGTTCCGCACGATGAAGGAGGCGTACGACGCGGCGGGGCGGCCGCTGCCGGATCGGGAACGGCTGACCGCGCTGGGCCGCTTCCTCCGTGCGACGAGTCTCGACGAGTTGCCGGGGCTGTTCAATGTCGTGAAGGGCGAGATGAGCCTCGTGGGGCCGCGTCCGTTGGTGACAAAATACCTGCCGTACTACACCGAGCGGGAGCGGACGCGTTGCGCCGTGCGGCCCGGTATCACTGGCTGGGCGCAGGTCAACGGGCGCAACGATCTGCCGTGGGATCAGCGGCTGGCCTGCGATGCCTGGTACGTCGCGCACTGCTCGCCCGCGCTGGACCTGAGAATCCTCGGCATGACGATCGTGAAAGTGCTGCGCCGCGCGAACGTCCAGGTGGACACCGCGATGAACGAACCCGACCTGAGCGTCGAGCGCCACGCGACAGCGGTATGAAACCGGATCAGCGCAGAGGACGCATGCTGCACAGAGGAGAAAAAGAAAACGGTTTCCTCTGTGTCCTCTGTGTCCTCTGCGCTCTCTGTGCTCGATGTTTCTCTTGGTGTTCTTGCGGGTGCCCTTTGGGCAGTATTGGTGGTTAAGAAAGACCGGAGAAGCGCGTGAATGTGCTGTTGACGTGTGCGGGGCGGCGTAATTACCTGATTCAGTTCTTCCGCCAAGCGCTCGGCGGCGAGGGGAAGGTCTTCGCGGCGGATGCCTCTCCGCATGCGCCCGCACTGCGCGAGGCGGATGAGGCATTCGTCCTGCCGCGTCTGGACGACCCGGACTACCTTGACCGGCTCCTTGCCGTCTGTCAGGAGCGGCACGTTGATCTGCTGATTCCGCTCAACGACCACGAACTCCCGCTGCTCGCGCGGCGGCGCGACTGTTTCCGGGCGGTGGGGACACTCCCGGTCATCTCGTCTCCCGCCGTCATCGAGGCGTGCTACGACAAGTGGCGCGCGTTCCTCTTCCTCGAAGCGAGCGGCATCCCGACCGCACGCACGTACCGCACGCTCGACACCGCGCGGGACGCCCTCGCCACGGGTGCAATCGCCTTTCCGCTCGTCGTCAAACCACGCTGGGGCAGCGGCTCATGCGGCATCGAGCAGGTGCGGGATAGCGACGAACTCGATCTCGCCTACGCGCTGGCGACGAAGCGGCACGCGCGCTCCCTGCCCCTGGCGATGCGCGCCGCCGATCAGGCGATCCTCATTCAGGAATGGCTCGACGGCGAGGAGTACGGTCTCGATGTGATCGCCGATCTGGACGGGTGCTACGCGGGGACACTCGCCAGGCGCAAACTCCTCATGCGCTCCGGGGAGACTGACCGCGCGATCACCGTGCGCGATGCGGGGTTGGAGCGGCTGGGCAAGCGGTTGAGCGGCGCGCTCGGTCACATTGGCAATCTCGATTGCGATCTCTTCGTCTCCGGCGAGACGTGCGCGGTGCTGGAGATGAACCCGCGCTTCGGCGGCGGCTATCCCTTCGCGCATGCGGCGGGGGCGAATCTCCCGGCGGCGCTGATCGCCTGGGCGCGCGGTGAAACGCCCGATCCCGCCTGGCTCACCCTCACGCCGCACCTGGTCGCCGCGAAATGCGACCGCCTCGTAGCAATGAGTTGAGAGTTCGGAGTTCGACGTTGGGAGAAAAGGGGTGTCCCCTCTCCGAAAACCGAAACCCGAAAGCGTTAGCTCTCAGAAGAGGCCAATGGCGCGGTTGGGATTCGTGAGCAGATGGGGCGA
>JBPCPB010000492.1:0-3951 GCA_050999735.1 Thermomicrobiales bacterium
GGCCAGAGCGAGTTGGCCCGCCCCCAATCGGCGAGGCGGGTGAGCATGACGCCCGGCGCGGCATCCTTGCTGTGTGCTACTCCCATTCGAGACCTCCGCGCTTGCGCGCATACCAGTACCCGAAAAGTAACATGCCCAGGAAAACGAACATCTCCCCGAGCGCGTAGGTGCCGAGATTGCGGTACGTTACCGCCCAGGGATAGACAAAGACCGCCTCGACATCGAAGACTAGGAAGAGCAGCGCGACGCGGTAGTAGCGCACCGGCAGCCGCTGCCGCCCCGGCGCGGAAACCGGCGCCGCGACGCCGCTCTCATACGGCAGGCTCGTCCCCCGCCGCTTCGGCCCGAGCAGCGTCGAGACCACAAGGACGGCAACCGCGAAGAGGAACGCGATCCCCGCGAGGATGAGCAGACCGAGATAACTTCCTGGCACTGATTTCCCCCCGGCCTGGTATGGCGCCACGCGTGGCTGCCATAGTCCGAACAATGTTGCTCTGCATGATACTGCACAACCGATTGTTTGAAAATGCACAAGCGCAATTTCGGGGGCAGGTTGAATCGGCGCTACGCGCTCTTCTCGAACGCGACCGGCTTCATCATATGATAATGGTGATGATTGTGTGGGTGGGGAAAAGTGACGGAAAAAATGACGAAAAGGGCGATCATTGGCGCCGGATGTGTGGCAGGTGGGTGCGGCTTCCTGTTTATCCGTTCGACCGTCACCGCCGATCGCTCCGATCCGTCGTTGCCTAGTATGGCGTGCCAACCTGAAGACGTGCTGAAAGGGGCGTAAAAAGGATGTAAACCGATCGCAAATTTTCCTCCCCATGTGCAATCCCACATCACGAGCGACAACCGATTGTTTGAAAATGCACGAACCTATGTTATGCTCCGCCCCCGTGGTGAGATGCGACGGTTTGAACCGCCACGACACCAAGGACGCCAAGAGAGGGAATGGGGGATTGACCACAGAGGACACAGAGAACACAGATGACACGGAGAAGAGAAACAAAAAGGAATCCTCTGTGTTCTCTGCGTCCTCTGTGCTTGATCTCTCTTGGCGTCCTTGGCGTCATGGCGGTTCGTAAAACCGCATTGCGGGGTGTGAAGCGGTGGTGAACCTGCTCTGGATCGCGGTGGCGGCGCCGCTCATCAGTTGCGTTCTGCTTGTGCTTGTCGGAGCGCGGTTGGGCGAACGCGCGATTGGCGCGATGGCGTGCGTCAGTGTCTTCATCAGTTTCGTCCTCGTCCTGCTTGCCTTCAGCGATCTCGTCAGCCTCGCGGCGGAGAACCGGGTGCGCGTTTCCAGCGGGTGGACGTGGCTCGAACTGGGGGATTTCAACCTTCAGGCACGGTTGCTCTTTGATCCGCTTGCCGCCCTGCTTGCGCTGATCGTCACGGGCGTCGGCGGGCTGATTCATCTCTATGCGGTCGGCTACATGGAAGGGGACCCCGGCTACGCCCGCTTCTTCGCCGAGCTGAACGGCTTTATCGCCGCGATGCTCCTGCTGACGCTGGCCGATTCGGTGCCGCTCCTCGCGGTCGGCTGGATCGGGGTCGGCATCGCCTCCGCCTTGCTCGTCGCCTTCTGGTACGACCGCGCGGGGACGGTCGCCGCCGGGCGCAAGGCATTTCTCTATAACATCGTCGGCGACATCGGCCTGATCGTCGCGATGGCCGTCTTCATCCACAAACTCGGCACGGTAGATATGGCGGCGATCAACGCGCAGGTCGCCAATCTGCCGCGGTCGTGGGCGATTGTCGCGGTAATCGGGCTGCTGCTGGCGGCGGGCGCGAAGTCGGCGCAGTTGCCGCTCTCCGCCTGGCTGCCGGACGCGATGGCCGGCCCGACGCCCGTTTCGGCGCTGATCCATGCGGCGACGATGGTCGCGGCGGGTATCTACCTGCTCACCCGCCTCTTCCCGGTGATTGACCGGAGCAATCTCAATGGATTGGTCGCGACGATTGGCGCAGTGACCGGGCTGTATGGCGGCTTCTGCGCGCTCGTCCAGCCGAATCTGAAGCGCGTCCTCGCCTACTCAACCGTCTCGCAACTTGGTCTGATGGTCTTCGCGATTGGCATGGACGCGACAGCGGTCGCCGCCTTCCACCTGGCAACGCATGCGGCATTCAAGGCGGTCCTCTTCCTCGCCGCCGGTTCAGTCATTCATGCGCTGGACGGCGAGGAACTGCTGGACGGCATGGGCGGGCTGGCGCGGCGGCTGCCGCAGACGACGATTGCCTTCGCCATCGGTGCCCTCGCCCTCGCCGGGACGCCGGGACTGTCCGGCTTCTTCTCCAAGGATGCGATCGTGGATGTCGCCCGCATGCATGGTCTCCTGCCCTACCTCGCGGCGCTCGCCATCTCCGCCCTGACGGCGGCCTATACGACGCGCGCCTTCGTCCGCACTTTCCTCGGCCCGGCGAATGCGGCGCATCTTCACCCTCCCGGCCCGGTGATGACCGCGCCACAGTGGATTTTGACGATCCTGGCAGTGATTGCCGGATACCTGCCGGTGCAGCGCTTCCTCGTGCCACGCCTCGGTGGCGAAATCGTCACGATCAAGGCGCAGAGTGCGGTCATCAGCACGCTCGTTGCCCTGATCGCGGCGGCGATCACCTGGGCACTCGTGGCAAACCCGGAGCGGCGGCGCGGACTCCTGGCAGGCGGCGCGGGCGTGCAGCGATGGCTGCTCGGCGGCATGGGCCTCGATGCCATCGTGAACATGATCGTCGTCCGCCCGATTGTGACGCTGGCGGATTATGCGCAGGGAATCCCTGACTCCCTAACCCCATTCCCTCGGAGGGAAGGGGAAACCGGAGGGAACGCTGCCAATATCCCGTTCCTCGTGCCACTGCGTCATGCGAATCTGCATCGCTACGTCGGTGGGCTGGCGGCGGGTGCATTCATCCTCGCGATCTATCTCCTGGTGCGTGGAACGTGAACGACCTAACCCCCGGCACCTTCCCGCGAGGAAGGGGAGCGACCCTTCGAGAGATCGGGATGCTTGGGGAATACCTCGGTATCGCAACGAGTCACCCCCTTCCTCGCGGGAAGGGGGCGGGGGGGTTAGGTCTATGACCGTTCCGTACATGATGCTCTCGCCGTTGATCGCGCTGGCGGTGACGGCGGTGCTGCTGCTGACGCTCTCGGCGCTCGCGCCCCGGCAGCGGGTCGTGGCGACCGCGCTCGCGGTGCTTGGGCTGCTTGCCGCGTGCGGGCTGATTCTCTGGGGCTGGCGAGACGCACGGACAACCTTTGGCGGTACGGCGACGGTGGACGCGCTCGCCGTTGCCTTCGGGCTACTCGGCATGGTGACGGTGATCGTCACCGTGCTTCTCTCCTTGCCATACGGGACGCGCGAGCGGTGGGAGAGCGGCGACTACGAGGCGCTGCTGCTCTTTGCGGCAGGCGGGATGCTCGTGCTCGCGGTCGCCTCCGATCTGCTCGTGCTGCTGATCGGCATCGAACTGCTCGCGCTGCCGCTCTATCTGCTTGCGGGCTTCCCGCGCGGGCGGGAGACGGCGCTGCGCTACTTCCTGCTCGGCGTCGTCGCGCTGGCGATTCAGGCATACGGCACGGCGCTTGTCTACGGCGCGGTCGGCTCGACGAAATTTAGCGCGATTGCGGCGATCGCGGCACAGAAGGGTGGCGGCACGCTGCCGCTCTTGCTCGTCGGGCTGGCGCTCGTCCTGACGGGTCTCGGCTTCAAACTGGCGCTCGTTCCCTTCCATCAGTGGGCGCCGGACGCCTATTCGGGCGCGCCGACGCCGGTGCTGGTCATTCTCGCGGTTGGCACAAAGGTCGCGGTGATCGCGGCGTTCGTCCGGCTCTTGTACGGCGCGGCGCCGGGGCTGCAACCCTACTGGGGGCCGATTGTCACGGCGGTCGCGCTCGTCACGGTGCTCGTCGGTAGTGTCGGCGTGCTCTTGCAGCGGGAGATGGGGCGA
>JBPCPB010000092.1:0-12343 GCA_050999735.1 Thermomicrobiales bacterium
CTTGTATGTCGGCCGGCTCCGCAGGGCTCGTTCCCGGGCCGTAGTCGGATACCTGTTCCGGGCGTGCCGATGCCCATGTCGGTGTCAGGCCGAGCACCAGGACCGGCTCAACACCGTGCTGTTGAGCGAGCGCAACAAGTGCATCGAGTTCGCTCCACTGGTAGACGCCGCGCTGAGGCTCAAGGTCGGACCACATTACGTTCGCATCCCAGAAGTGCCAGGTCTTGAAGGGTACACGGGGCCAGTGTGTACCCGTTGTTGCTCGGTGAACATGCATCCCAAAGAGACTGGGCGGGATCACGGCCGTCGGTGGGGAAGGCAGCATCGCGTCCGCCGCGCCAACGTGGATCGGCGCCACGCCAAGCCGGGCGGCAAGTCCCAGGCCCGCAGCCGCACCAGCGCGATGCAGGAGCGCGCGCCGTGTAAGCGTCTGTTGAGCCGCGTGAAAGCTGTTCACGTCTTCCCGTTCACCTTTCTACGCCGCGCCATACGAGGACACGCATCGCCCACTCCCATGTGCGCTCGCGACTCACCGTTGGTATTGCGCGATGATAGCCGACAGGACGCGCGGCAACAATCACCGCGTCGCAGCCGCGGGGAGGCGATGTCGGCATCGCCTGCTGATACCACCAAAAGGTCGGAAGATCTACGAAAGGAGGTCAACTGTACAGATGTTTCGAGATGCATTGGCGACCGCTACCAATCTTGCCTGCATGATGGGCGCTGAAAGAACACAGTGATCGCGTACCCATCCTCCAGCACCACCACCGCATATTTCGCAATAGACCACCCGGCCTTGAGCAACGATTGCAACTCCGGCGCCGCGCGCAACGCAGGCAGGTCGAGTTCGCCCTCGGTGAAAACAATATGGTGCGAGCGGCGCGTATGGTAACCTTCATGGATATCCAACACTGTTTCACCTGGTGTGCCCGTGCGGCATGCGGCCTGCTCTCGCATCGATTCGGACTCAAAGGCGCCGCACCCGCTACTTCCACGAGGCGTGAAAACCGCTGTACCGGCATCCGACTATCCGTTCAGCCCACTGAGCATCGTATCTGAATCATCATCGCGCTGCATTATACCGTACCACGACGTAACTGCACAATCAGTATAAACCCAAGATTCCTCAAGAAGATATGTATGACTATTTTGTCAGGGAGTCATGACGTTATCACCTTGTTCATCAGTTGCCGGATCATTGCGTACGAGGTTGTGGGAGGCGAGGATTGGCACGATAACGACGGTCCGCGCACGCGGTATTCCGATGACCCCAACAGTCGCTCGCCGTTGTGGAAGAACTTTGCCGCGTGATACCTGTTTGCCGCGACGGGCGCCGTAAGATACGCTATTCTCACAGTGAGGACGAGAGCCGGTATGAAATGCGGCGGAGAGTATGAAAAAGATGTCGCAGGTGTCCGCTACCGATCAGGGGAAGTACGTTCAGGCCAACGGCTTGGATATTTACTACCGCGATGTTGGTGCGGGCGAACCGCTCCTCCTCTTACACGGCGGCTCGGTCTCTTCGAGCGATATCTGGGCAGATCATCCGTACGGCTGGGGGCAGAATCTCAATCGGTTCGCCGCCCACTTCCGCGTCATCGCACCGGACACCCGTGGTCACGGGCGTACCGTCAATCCCAGCGGCGAGATGCACTACCGATTGCTCGCCGAGGATGTCGTTGCCCTCATTGACGCCCTCCAACTGCATCGCCCGCTGGTGTTCGGCTTCAGCGATGGCGGTATCGCGGCATCGCTGATCGGGATGCACTATCCCGGCACACTGCGGGCGATTGTCAACGACGCTGGCTACGACCTGATCAATCCCAATGCACCGATCCGCCGCGTCATTCGGACGGTTCATGGAGGCGATCCCGAAGCGACCCGGGCGGACCCCGCGCTCATCCGACGATGGTTTGCGATGACGGCCAACCTGCGGGGGATGGTGTGCAAGCTGCAGGCGGATCACGACGCCGCACAGGGCGAAGACTATTGGCTTACTCTGTTCGTCCAGGCCTTCGCGATGCGGACCATTCCCCTCGATGAGAGTTTCGAGGACTTTCGCCGGATCGCCGAGCCAACGCTGATCCTCGTGGGTGACCGGGATGAGTACTGTTCCGTTGAAGAGGCAGTCACCGTCTATCGCATGCTGCGCCATGGCGAACTTGCGATCCTCCCCAATCTCGACCACGCGATGACGGCACAGGTGGCCGAGACGGCGCTCGAATTTCTGCTCCGGCACGCATCGCATTCCAGCGTGCCGGAGATCTAGCGATGGACGTGTCAGTCGTGATGAAGGGATGACGAGATGGAAGGTGCGCCCCTCAAGGCTTGGCAAACGTTGTCCCGACGTGAGATTGTCGATGCCCAGCCGTGGCTGCGGGTACTGGCTGAGGATATTCAGCTACCCGATGGGCGAGTCATCCGAGATTTCTTCACAATCGAAGCGCCCGACTATGTCATGATCGTCGCGCTCACCGCCGATAACGCAGCCATCGTCGAGCGGAGCTACAAACACGGGCCACGTATCGTCTCACTGACCCTACCCGCGGGATACATCGAGCGGGGTGAGGAGCCGATTGTCGCCGCACAGCGCGAACTGCTCGAGGAAACGGGGTACACCGCTGACTCCTGGCAGCGCCTCGGCGCCTTTACGGTTGATGGGAATCGAGGGTGCGGCGCGGCGCATATCTACCTCGCGCGCGATGCTCACCGGACGGCGGAACCGGACCACGGCGACCTTGAAGAGATGGAGATTCTGTTCCTGAGTCTGGCGGCGCTCCGCGAGGCGCTTTTCCGTGGCGATGTCGCACAACTTCCCATCGCCGCCGCGATTGGCATGGCGGTCATTGCCCTCGGTTCCTACGGCTGATCGCTCGTGACAGGAGCGGTCGTGGTATGGCGGGATATGGGTTGACGATATACTATGCTGCCCGCGACGAAACGTGGCAGGCAATACGCCGTTCCCGAGTGCGCAAAAGGGAGTCTTCCGGTGGCAAGTGAACCGCTCGTGTCAATCCTGACTCCTTCGTTCAACCAGGCCCGCTGGCTTGTTGATACTCTCCAGTCGGTTGCCCGGCAAACGTACCCGCATATCGAGCACATCGTCATGGATGGAGGCTCGACGGACGGCTCTGTTGACCTGCTGACGCAAGCGGGCGCGCGGGTTATATGGAAGAGTGAATCGGATCGCGGGCAGTCGCATGCGCTGAACAAAGCGCTTGGGGAGAGCACCGGCGAGATCATCGGATGGATTAATTCCGACGATGCGTACTATGACGTGGACGCCGTCGCCGCGGTCGTCCAGTGCTTCGCCCGTCACCCGGATGTTGACGTCGTCTATGGTCACGCGGCACTCGTCAACGCGGACGGGCATATCCTCCAGATGCTCTGGGCGGCGCCGTTCCACTACGGGCTTCTGCGTCTGCATGACTTCATCGTGCAGCCATCGGTGTTTTTCCGCCGGTCCGCGCTCGGTCCGACCCTGGTCGATGAGACATACCATTACGCGATGGATTACGAGCTCTGGTTGCGGCTCGGTCGCGACCATCGCTTCGCCAAACTCAATCGCATCGTCGGCATTGATCGCAATTATCCCGGTCGTAAGTCAGTCACATTGACGGACGATGCGTGGGCCGAGATGGCGAAACTGCGGGCCATCTATGGCGCGACCGATTTCTCGCCGCCCATGGCCGTACGCGCGTGGAAGCGGGCAATCAAAATCGCCATTCGGCTCATGGGGACGACATTGGTGTCGAAGGCATCGGGCCCGCTCGCGTTCGACGGATCGCATGATGGCATCGGGCGACTCGCCCTTCGCCAAGTCGCGGTATCGCGGGCGAGAATGATGGCGAAAGAGCGGCCATTGGAAGCGTCATAGGGCTCGCTTCGGTCATTTGTTCAGCAGGGGACTGTCATCGCGCAAGCGGAAGTCATCGTTCTCGGGAGCGACGAATCGCGGATCAATAAACCGCGAATCCGCGTCCTGATGGGATGCGGACTGCCATACGGCGAAGCTCGCGCCTTTGCCATCGAGGATGAATGTACTGCTCTTCTGCGGGCTGAACCAGGCATTTCCCGCCGAGACGAATGTGTTGAAGAATCTGGCGCTGTCGGCGATATCGGCGAGGTGCGGAGCGGTGTCGGTACTGACGATGATGTTCTGTCGCATTGTCCACCGCTCTGGGTAGATCGTCAGGGATTCGTTCGTCTCCCAGTTGCGTGCTGAGCGCGTGCCCTTCACGATGTGCAGTTGCACATCTCTATTGCCGTAGATGATATTGCTCTGGAGCGTAACGTCTGAGCTGCCGTTGCTGAATATGCCCGACTCGCGCTGATTGTCGCAGATGGTGCAGTTGGTGGCGCTTGTTGGACCCTGGCTCGCTTCGATGAATAGCCCCGGGCCGTTGTTCCGGCAGGAAAAAGCATCAGTGATTTCGATATCGGCGCAGTCCGTATCGAACCAACAGCCGGGCGCCTGGTTGCCCACCGCGCGATGTCGCCGATAGATACCGCCGTGGACAAAGAGATGTTTCAGCCCGGCATTTGCCCACTGGTACATCCCACCGAGGGCGCCACGCCAGTTGTTGTACGAGGTTTCATTATCCTCAAAGAGCACGTCCTTGACCCTGGACGCTTCCATGCCGATACCACCGTTGTAATTGGCAACGTTGCGGCGGGCCGTCATTGATTGGGCGGAGTGCGGCGCGTCCGAATGGAAGCTCATTCCCGCCCAGTTGTTCCATAGGAATTGGCACTCTTCCACGATGACGTTCGTCGAGTTCATGAACGTGACCGCAGTGCCACCGATGGGTGTATTGCCGTGTCTGAACACCAGGCCAGTGACTGTCAGGTTTTGCGCGCTATCAACTGCAAAGATGCTTGCGCGGGTTGCAACCTCAACGGTCGCACTCTCGACCTGTACCCCCGGCGGCGGCATGATCGATACCGTCGCCGATTGCTCGGAGACGAAAAACGTCCCCTCCATCAATTCTCGATCTGACAATACTGATGTGAGCGCGTCGCCATTGATGAAAATCATCTCCCGCCGTCGGACGATTGGCTGGAGATCGACATTCCCCTGCCACCCCGGCGGATAGGGCGCCAGCCCCCATTTATACGGCCAGTTATGTGTGTACACATTCGTCGTGCCCTGTTTTCGCCACCCGGTCCAAACATCGGAGCCAGTGATTATGGCCATGCCGTTCTCCTTCGCCTGGAAGTGGATCGGCGCCTGCGAGGGGCCGCCTTTTGGTTGCAGCGAGACGGACTCACGGTACACGCCGGGGAAGATAATGATGCGGATACTCATATTCCCGATGCTGTCGTCGGCGGCAATCGTTGCCGCCTTCCCGATGGTTTTCAGCGGGTGATCCACCGTGTCCGGATTGGCATCGTCGGCATTTGCGTTGCGCGTGTCGACGTAGATGACGCGCTCAGCAAGACCGACCGATGGTGTGCTGGAGGGCGCGGGAGAAGGCAAGCGTGGCGCCGACGGGGGCGATCGCACCACCGTGGGAATCTTCGTCGGCGTGGTATTCGCGCTGCACGCGGCGGTAATCAGCGATCCGATCATCACCGCCGCACCCCGGGCGAACGCGCGCCGCGTTATCGTTGGAGATCGCTCGTCCTTCATCGCCGGTAATCCTTCCGAACCGTCTCCAACCACCTTATTGACTATACCGGGGTAACAGCCACGAGCGCGTTACTCTGGAAGCGAGCAACGCGCCATCGTCAAGAGCGTCTGTCAACGGCCCGTATCCTTGCCACTACACAGGTTGACCCCCTTTTATTCTACGTCATCGCGCGTTTCGGTGAGATTCCACCGCCGAAGATGGAACGTCTGCAACAACACGAGGACGACGAACCGCGGGATGTTGAGGACATATCTGCGCCACAATCGCCGCGGCTCCTGGCGGAGGCGGAACAACCACTCCAAGCCGTTGCGCTGCATCCAGCGCGGCGCTTGTTTCTTGCGGCTGGCGCCGAAATCGAAGGCGGCGCCCACACCGACCATAACCGGGGCGGCGATGCGCGTGTGGTGCTCCGCCATCCAGCGCTCCTGCTTCGGCGTGCTCAAGCCGACCCAGACGATATCAGGCGTCGCGTCGTTAATGATCCGGACGATGTCCAGATCTTCATCCGGGGTCAGCGGGCGAAACGGCGGGGCGAATGTGCCGACGATGCGTATACCGGGATAGCGCTGGCGGAGACGCCCGGCGAGCGCCTCCACCAATGCATCATCGCCGCCGTAAAAGAAGTGGCGATACTCCTTCTCCACCGAACGCTCGCAGAGTGCGAGCATCAGATCCGGCCCGTAGACGCGCTCCACATGCCGGAACCCATGCAGCTTGCTCAGCCAGACGAGGGGCATGCCGTCCGGTGTCGTCAGGCCGCTGCGACAGAGCGTGGCGCGCAATGCGGGATCGCGCTGGCTTTCCATCACCCCATGCACGCCCGTGACACAGACATACTGCTGCTCGCGGCCCGCGATCCACTCCTCGAAGAGCGCAAGCGTCATCTCCATGTTGATGGCGCTGACGCCGACTCCCAGGACGTTGACGCGCGCTGGCCTCGTCACCATGCGCTTAGCGCGCCGTCAAGGCGAGTTCGAGCGTTGCCGCGACTTCCACGCGGTTCTTGGTCGCGTAGTACCAGTCAATCGTCTGGTGCAGGCCATCCATGAACTTCATCCGCGGCTCCCAACCGAGCAGTTGGCGGGCGAGGCTGTTGTCCGCCACCCGGTTCAAAGGGCCGGTCGGCATGTCGGGGCGCAGGCGAATCTCCGCGTGGTGACCGGTGTAGCGCAGGATTTCATGCACCGCATCAATGACGCGCGTCCGCTCCATCGTGCCGAGATTGATGGCCGTCCCGTCGTCAATCTTCTCGCCCGCGAGGATCGTGCCGTCCACGATGTCGCCGACATACGTCCAGTTGCGGATCTGCTCGCCGGTGCCCCAGACCTCGAAGGGATCGCGTTTCGCGAAGGCGCGCGCGATCATCGCGATCACCGCGTGATCTTCCTTCCCCCACTCGCCATAGACGGTGAAGTAGCGACAGGAAGCGGCCTTCATCCCCCACTCGCGGGCATAGGACTGGAGCGTCATTTCCGCCATCAACTTCGCCCAGCCGTACATGTGGTCGGCGTCATAGGGGGGGCCGATCCTGTCCTCGGTCAGATAGAGCTTCTGCGACAGGTCCATCTGGATGTACGACGGATACGCGCAGCCCGATGAGGCGAAGATGACCTTCTCGACACCCGCATTGCGGCATTCGAGGAAGAGCATGCCGTCGAGCGCGAGATTCGTCGCGCATGCCGCCTGATGCAGGTCAACATACCCGCGACCGCCGTGGTCCGCCGCGAGGTGGAAGACATAGTCCATCCCCCGGACGGCGCGGCGTGCGACCTGCTGATCGAGCAGATCTCCCTCGATGAATTCAATCTCACCTGCGGTGATGAGTGGGTCAATGTACTCCCGCTTCCCGCTGCTCAAGTTGTCCACGACGCGGACATTCGCGCCAAGCGCCACGAGTTTGTGTGTCAGCGGCGATCCAATAAAGGACGCTCCACCAGTTACAAGAACCTTCTTACCCGTCCAGAACATTCGCTTCTCCTTAATCTTTTGCTGTTGCTCCTGCATCAAATCGCAGTAGCTTCATTAGGCGCTACGGAAACCGGATGCGTTCATCTTGAACCGGGCTTGCCTCCTCTCGTCCGCCACTTCCCGATAGATTTCTATCAACCGGCGGTAGTTCTCTTCAGCGGTATAGCGCGACTCGAACTCCGCCCGTTTCCGCTCGCGCATCCGTGCGAGCGCCGTTGGATCGGCGAATGCCTCCGCGACCGCTCGGGCGAGATCGCCCGGATCGCCGGGCCGGAAATGCACGCCGGTGTGACCGGCGCGGATGAGTTCGCCCATCGCCCCCAAGTCGGCGGCGACGACCGGGGTGCCGGCCGCGAACGATTCGAGGATCGTGCGTGGCTGCCCCTCGTACCACTCCGAGGGAAAGACGAGCAATGCCGCGTCCTGCATCGCGGTCATGACTGTTGCGGGCGACACATGCCCAAGCCATTCAATGCCCGGTACCCGCCGCTGTGCATCGGCAACATCGCCCGCGAGCGGGCCGTCGCCGGCGATCTTCAGAGGAATCTTCCCCGCAAGCTGCTCCCACGCCCGGAGGAGGGTACGGATTCCCTTCTCGGGCGAGAGGCGACCCACGAAGAGCGCGTAATTCCCGCGCCCGCCGCCGATAGAAGGATCGGGGACGAAGTTCGGCTTGACGACCAGCTTCTCTGCTGGCAGCCCACCCTGCATAAACTTCTGACGCTGGAACTCTCCGGTAACAACGTAGCGATCCACCATGCGCGTCCATGTGTGTAGCGCGCGGTGAGCGGTCAACATCGTCACTACCGCGCCACTCGCGGTGCGGCTGTCGCGGTAACAGGCGTGCACGACCCCTGGCAATGGCACGGGTTTGCCCAGGCAGTCCTCACAAATGTGTCCGTCGCGATAGAAGAGGCCATTGGCACAGAGCAGCCGAAAGTTGTGCAGCGTCTGCACGACCGGCACGCCCTCCGCCCGCGCCGCGTAATATCCGGCGGGCGAGATGAGCGGGAAGGTGTTGTGGAAGTGGACGACATCGGGGCGGAAGGTGCGGATGGCATCCCGCACCGCCGTGTGTCCCTGCCGGGACCAGATCGTCGCGCCCGCAAGCCACGCCGAATCGAGCGTTGACCGATGCGAGGCGATGGCATCATTATCAAAGACCAGTTGCTCGACCACATGCCCGTGCGCCATCAGCAAGGCCGCTTCCGCCGCGAAAACCATATCCTCACCGCCCGGTTGCTGATAGCGGTTGTGTACGACCAGCACGCGCATCTTCCCGATGCCCGGTGCGGCCGTGATATCGTCGCTCTCACGCTGGGTAACCATGCTCTCAATCATCATATCGGCGCCCTTCTACCCAAGCGATCATTTCCGCCTCCGACCGACGGCATTCGGCCGGAGGCGGAATGCGGCGAAACCCAGCACATCATGTGTGTATAGCCCGAGGCGCGTCCGCCAGTGCCGCGAGAATTGATCGAATGACAGTACGGTACGGTCGGCGCTCGAACCAAAGACGCTGGCCCGATACGCTGCATACCGTTCATACTCCCTCTCTACTATCCATTCGCTGAACGTGATACCCCCCGCGCGATGACGGTATTGACAGAGAACCTCCGGCAGCACGCGGAAGTTGCAATTCCGCCGGATACGCAGGAACCATTCGAGGTCTGACGCCTGGGGGAATGCTTCACAGAAGGGGCCGAAACGATCGAAACACCAGCCCCGGATCATGGCGGCCGGGAAGGGTACCGCCATCCTCCCCCCCGCGAAGCGTCGCTGGATCGCCTCGGGGTCCTCGGGATAGAGGAAGTGGGGGCGCAACAATGCACGCGTGGAGAACCCCGCAATCTGTGAGGCCACGACATGCACCTCGGGGTGGCCCTCCAGATAGGCGACCTCACGCGCGAATCGCTCGGGGAGGGAGCGACCATCGCACTCCGCGATCGCGATGTATTTCCCGCAGGCAAACCCCAACGCGATATTACGCGCTTTCGCTGTGCCGCTGTGTTCGCCCAACTCAAATACTCTGATGCGCGGATCGGTGTACCGTGCGAGCAATGTGCGCGTCTCGTCCGTGGAACCGTCATCAACGATGATCAGTTCCCAATCGGTGAAGGTCTGGGCAAGCACGCTGTCAATCGCATCTTTCAGATACGGCATCGCGTTAACGGTGGACATGATGGCGGAAACGGTCACTTGGGCTGACATACGAAATCCTTCCTGAAAGGCGATTCTTTCCTTCTCCGCGGCGGCTGGAATCTGGCGCGGGGCGGGCCTGTCGTGACGGCGCGTGGCTGTTGTGCGTGTGGCCCCGCGCGGGCGGGAGCGACCTTCCTCGTGCCACCACATGTGAAGTTGGATCGTGATTGCGACGAAGAGCACCCAGGACTCCGTGTTATACGCGACGAGGTAGGACTCGGTGATATTCGACACGAGGTAAAAGGCGAGAAAGATGAGCGGGAATGCGGTATCGAGCGTGCGGCCGCGTCGCGCGAGGGCGACTGCATACCGGATCGCGACAAGCATCGCCGGCACGAAAAGAATCATTCCGGCGATCCCGAGATCGAGCAAGAGGTCCAGGAACCCGTCGTGCGCGGTCGGCGGATTCCAGCCAACTATGGACCAGATGGAGGCGGATGGGCCATCAAAGCCGAGCCAGAACCCGCCGTATCCGAACCCAAACCAGGGGTGTGTCCGGATCATCTGCCACACGAGGCTCCACAACTGCGTGCGCCCAGTCAGGCTCGCGTCTCTGCCGAGCAGGCTGGTCACCCGACTGAGGTTTCTTATCACGCTCATCGCGAGGTACCCGCCGACCGCCAGGAGAGAGAGGAGGAGCGGGAGCGCGACACTGGCGCGCATACGCACGATCCGGACGAGCAACAAGACGGCGACCAGGATAACGAGCAGCGCGATTGAGGTCGCTGAACGACTGAGCAGCACCAGGGCGACCGATAAGACGCCGAAGCCCGCCAGGAGACGATGCCGCCTTACACTCGCGGCATAGAGCAGCCAGACGATTGCGGAGAGCGCCATGAACCGCCCGAGGTGATTCTTCTGACCGAAAACGCCCTGCCAGGCGCCCGAGTTATCAATCGCATAGGCGGGCAATGCGACGACCGTAAGCAGACTCAGGATGGTCACGATCACGGAGACCGCGAGGAATAATCGCATCAATTCTCCGCGCGGAAAGCGCGTCGCCAGATACAATCCGAAGATCGAACTGCCAAGCAGGGCAACGGCGCGGCGGAAGGAGATTGACGGCGCGCCGGACCAGAGTACGGAGGCCATCGCGAGCGCCGGCAGGAGCCAGATCAATTTCGCCTTGAACGCGCGCGTAAGCTGCTGTGTCGGGTTAATCAAGAGAAGCATGATACTGACGAGGTAGACGGCAAAGAGCAGGATCTGCGTGAGCGGGCTGCCCTGGCTGTAATCTACCTCCGTGCTCGTAATACTCTGAATCGGGCCTTCGGCGCCGCTGAGGATACGCAGCGTGCGCACACCCGCATCGAGGCAAAGGAAGATACCGAGGATCGCGAAGCCCTTTTCCCAGAGGGGAATCGCGACGGATCGGGTCATCGCCCGCGCGCGCGGCAGCGCATACTCAGCCATTGTGCACGCGCTCCCGATCCCCGGTGGGTTGTGTTGACTCTGAGACAGTCGTTGCCGCGATGTGGTGATAGTAATACCAGAGCATGGTACCGAGAATCAGGCTGTTAGCGATTGTGCCGAGCGCCGCACCCCAGAGGCCGAGGAAGCGGACGGCGGCGACACCGGCGGTCAGGACGACGATGCTGGCCAACAGATAGGCGCGGAAAATCGGCGCGCTGGCCCGCCGCGCTTCCAGTGCGATCGAGATCGGGAGCCGGAGATAATCCAAGGCGTAACTCAGCGCAAATAATGTGAGGAGCCAGCCGTACGGACGATACTGACCACCGTACGCCGCCACGAGGATGCGCGTGGCGAAGAAGCTGACCAATACGCAATATGCCACGATGATTGGCGCGGTCGCCAGGAAAATGCGCGCGACGAACGATTGCAGCCCCGGCTGGCCTTTCTCGGCGAACGCGCGCGCGGCGACCGGAACGAGCGCGGTGTCCATCGCAATCATGAGGATACGTGCCGGTCCCATCAGGGTGAAGACGGCGCTGAATGCCCCCGCCTCCGCGATGCTGACCATCCCGCCGATTAGTATCAGGTAGAGTTGACTGGCAATTGAGATGGCAAGCGCGGCACCGAAGAGCCATTTGCCGAATCGCCAGTTCTCCGCAAATCCGTTTTCGCGCACTGCCTTCCACACGCCCCGGCGAGTCAGTGAGCCTTTGATCTGCCACCACCCCCATGCGGCCGCGATCGCCGATGTGAGGGCGATGACGGAGAGCGCACGCACCCCGGTGAGCTGTCCGAAACGTCCCAGCACGACGATGCCCGCTGCCTGTCCACCATAACTGATCAGATCATTGGCGAAGGCAGCGCGCAGCCGCCCCTCGGTATACAGGACACGGCGTGTGAACTCCTGCAGTTGCCATGCGGCAATCGCCGGTACGAGGATGAAGAGCAGCGGAGCGATACCCCAGGCGGCGCGATGGGCGACAACCGCGCCCGCCAATGTGACGAAAGCGAACATCGCCGTGAAACAAACCTGACTCACCGCCGTGACCGTCGTATAGCGGCGATACTCCGTGCCCTGCCGTGTGACGCCGAGGACGTTGTGTGGCCGGGATACCAGCGTGGTCTGC
>JBPCPB010000167.1:0-4129 GCA_050999735.1 Thermomicrobiales bacterium
CCGCGCAATCTCGCGAAAAGTGTGACGGTGAAGTAAATCACCCTTCACCCCCAGCCCCTCTCCCTCACGGGGCGAGGGGAGCAATACAATCGTCGTACACGATGAACCTCCTCTCCGCTTGACGGAGGGGGGGCAGGGGGTGAGGGAATCCCACTACTTCTTGAGAAACCGCTTCGCCGCCATCCCGACCGCACTGAGGCCGAGGAGTCCGACACCGACCGCAGCGCGCTTCGTTGGCGGTTCCGCAGAGCCATAGTCGCCATTGCGTCGCGTCGTATTCGGGGTCGCGGTCATCGTGTATTGCGCATCGGGGTGCGGCGAGGGGTCTTCACGCTTGCCGGTCGAGAAGTTGACCATGCGCTGTTTGCCACTCGCGGTCTTCGCGGTCGGCGCGGTGCGGTTGGTGATCGGCTCGCCGCGCGCCTCCGCGCCTTTCAGGTCGGATTCGCGGTCCGGCTGCGACTTTTTCGGCGCTTTGTCGGCGTAGATCGTCTCGCCTTTGTCTTTTTCGGGATGCGCGGCGATATCCTCAATCGTTGCCGGATCATACCGCTTGGCAAGTTCGGCGTTTAACTCCGCGCCGAGGATGACAACCAGCGACGAGAGATAGAAGACGAGCATCAGGACCATGACGCCGCCGAGGACACCGTAGGTCTTGCTGTAATTGCCGAACTTCGAAACGTAGAATCCGAAGGCGTAAATGGCGATTACCCAGACGAGCGTTGCGATCATCGCGCCGGGCGAGATCCACTTGAACTTCTGCGAGATGTTCGGCCCTACCCAATACAAGACCGCTAGCGCGAGTGAGATAAAGATGATGACAATCGGCCAGCGCGCGAGGTTCCACAGCACATTGAACATCGCGCCCGCGCCGACATGACCGGCGATGCTATTGCCGATCTTGCCACCGAATGCGATCAGGATGAATGCAACGACCATGAGCGCGCCCATAAAAAGCGTGAGAACGACTTGCAGCCCCTTCGCCTTCCAGAATGGCCGCGTCTCCTCGACATCATAGGCGCGGTTGAGCGCTTTGACGAAGGTGCGCATCGCGTTCGATCCCGACCAGAGGGCGAGGATAATACCGACCCAGAGCAGGACACCGCTCTTATTGGTTAACACATTCGCGAGTGGCCCCGCAATCGTGGAGCGCGCGTCGGCGGGCAGGACAGACGTGAGCGCCTTCATGATCTTCCCGTAGAGGTCGAGGCCGAAGATGCTGTTGACGATCGCGGACATTGAGGCGCCAAAGATTGCCAGCGGGAAGATCGAGAAGAGAATGTGGTACGCGGATTCCGCCGCGAGACCCGTGCAGTCGTCCTGGCTGAACTCTTTGATCGTCGCGCGGCCAACTTCTTTGTAGTCTATTTTCGGCTTCTGTTTCGTCTGCTGCCGCGCGGAGAGCGTGCGCGTTGCCGTTGCCATCTGTCTCACCCCCGGATACCATCACACGAGTCACCACACTGCGATACAGTGTATGCAGGTGCCGTGCCACGTTAATGCAGCAATGCCGAACCACGAGGCGCAGGATGTTCTGTGATTCGCATGCCCATCTCGACGCGCCACAGTTCGACGACGATCGCGCCGCTCTCCTCCAACGCGCGGCGGGCGCGGGAGTGCGCGCCATCATCAATGTCGGCTACAACCCCGGGACGTGGCCGACGACGCTCGCGCTGGCAGCCACGCACCCCGGCGTCTTCGCCTGCCTCGGCTTCCACCCGAATGATGCCGCGACGTGGGATGATGCGATGATTGCGACCCTCGCGGAACTGCACGCGCAGCCGAAAGTGGTCGCGGTCGGCGAAACGGGGCTTGATTATTACCGCGACTATGCACCGCCGGAGCGGCAGCGAGCGGCCTTCATGGCGCAACTCGCGCTGGCGCGCACGCTCGGCAAACCAGTCGTCATTCATCACCGGGAGGCGCGGGAAGACCTATTGGGGATCTTGCGCGCGGAGGTCGCGGCGCATGGGTCGGTTCACGGCGTCTTGCACGCCTTCAACGGCGGGCCGGCGTTCGCGGCG
This sequence comes from Thermomicrobiales bacterium, assembly GCA_050999735.1. GTDB lineage: Bacteria > Chloroflexota > Chloroflexia > Thermomicrobiales > JALYUS01 > JALYUS01. The sequence continues at coordinate 2,025 of JBPCPB010000167.1, forward strand.
GCACTGCTCGCGTTTGGATTGCACCTCGGTATCGGTGGGCCGGTCACATTCAAAAATGCGACCGAACTCCACGACGCCGTCCGCGCCCTCCCGCTCGACCGCCTGGTGATCGAAACCGACAGCCCCTATCTCGCGCCCCATCCGCATCGCGGGCGGCGCAATGAGTCGGTCTACGTCGCGCTCGTCGCGGAGCGGATCGCCATGCTCAAGGAGACGGACGTGGAAACCATCGCCGCAGCGACGACGGCAAATGCGGCCCGCCTGTTCGGGATCACCATGCCTGATACGCTGCTTGGCGACTGACATTGATGCCGTACGCGCCCATTCAGAACTCCTTCCCCTCCCCTTTCCACGTCGGAGAGGGATCGAGGGAGGAGTGTGTCGCGAGAATGCATACGTCCTGGTCTGTGGGCGAAGCGAGCACCGCATCAATCGCGCGGTCGAGCGATCCTGCCGCCTCTGCGTCCCATGTGGCGGCGAATGCCGCGTCGCACAGCGCGGCGCGCGCTTGTACCGGAAGGAGTGCCTGGGCGGTGAGGAGTGATGGAGGATTGCCCGCTGATGAATCACGCAATGCATGGGTGGCAGCGAGCAGCGGTGCGACCCGCTCATGCTGCCCCAGTTCGTGCGCGAGCGCGATCAATCGCTCACATTCCCGGATCAGGATCGAGGGAACGCGCAGGTATTGAATCTCTCGCAACGTTTGCGCATACCACCTGATCGCATCACCGGGACAGTTACGCGCGCGTGCACTATCACCCAGTCCCCGCAAGGCGTACCCGACGGTGCGGTGGCTACCGATCTCCTGGCCGATGGCAACGCTCTCCTCGAAGTACGCCGCCGCTTCGGCGCTCTGCCCAATCCGCATGGCGAGGTTACCGAGGCAGAGGAGAGACACCGCGATCCCCGCTCGATCACCGAGCCGCTGTCGCATCGTCAGGGTCTCGATAAGGGCGCCCCGCGCGCGCGGGATCTCCCCGAGGAACCCGAGCGCGGTCCCGAAGGTCGTCAGCACGAATCCCAACGCGTATTCATCGCGCAGCGTCCGATGGATGTGCAGGCTTTCCTCGCACAACGCGACCGCGCCCCGATTGTCCCCGAGGCGTTGCGCGACGTTGGCGAGGTTACCGAGGGCGGTCGCGATACACCATGGGTCATCGAGCGTCCGGTACAGGGCGAGCGCTTCCTCGTACCGTACCCGCGCCTGCACGAACGCTTCTCGGCTGAGAGCGACGTAACCGAGCGCATTGAGGGCATCCGCGATCAACGCGGGGTCGCCGAGCGCGTACGCACGCGCGAGGCCCTCTGTGAGGAGCGCCATCGCGCTCGCCACCTCGCCCTGTCGCATTGCCAGCATCCCCGCCCCTATCAATGCTTCGATCCGCGCGCGGGCCACGTCTTCCCCGGTATCCGCAGTGCGCGCGAGCATCAGTTCGAGCCACTCCCGCCCCTCGCGCAGATAGCCGCGCCCCTGCCAGAACCGCCAGAGCGCCGCCGCGATCCGCAGCCCCGTGGCACCCTCGCCAGATTGTTGCGTCCAGCGCAGGGCCGCACGCAGGTTGGCATGATCTTCCTCCAGCCGACGAAGCGAGCGTGCGGTCCGCGCCCCCATCAGGTCCGGCGCGGTGGATTCCGCGAGCGTGAGGAAGTACAGGGCATGATCCCGCGCCACCGCTGCCGCCTCATCGTGGGCGACAAGGCGTTCCCAGGCGTATTCGCGCACCACTTCGAGCATCGTGAATCGGGATACGTCCGGCTCCTGCTCCTGGCACTGGACGAGGCTCTTGTCCATGAGCGACGCGAGGGCGTGTGACACGGTCGCCGCACCGCCAACCGCGTTACAGACCGCTACGGCCGCTTCCTGCGTGCAGCCTCCGACAAATACCGCGATCCGGCGGAACACCGCCGCCTCATCCACCGTCAGCATGTCGTAACTCCATGCAATGGCGAGGCGCATCGTCCGTTGCCGTGCTGGAGCATCGCGTGGGCCGCCCACGAGTTCGGGGATGCGCGTGGCGAGTCGCCCGAAGAGGGCGTCGAGCGAAAGCAGGCGCAACTGGGCAGCCGCCAGTTCGAGTGCGAGGGGAAGCCCATCGAGTTGCGCG